>DRGF01000088.1 GCA_011050175.1 Thermococcus sp.
ATCTTCCTCACGGTCTTCACTATGAGCTCGTTGAATGCGACTCCACCGCTTATGCCAACGTTCTTGACGCCGAATTTCTTGGCCTCTTCCACAGCTATCTCCGCGAAGGCCCTTCCGATGGCAAGGTGGGCTGAGTATGCTATGTCCGCCGGGCTGGCGGTGTCAATGACGTTAAGTGCCTGCTGGAAGAGCTCCTCAACCTTTATCATCTCTCCCTCCACCGGGACTTCAAACTTCAGGTCGTTCTTCCCGCGCATCGCGAAGCTCTCCAGCTTCATTGCAGGCTCGCCCTCGTAGTGCCTCCTGTATGCCACGTTCAGGAGAACCGATAGGGCGTCGAGAACCCTTCCGGTTGAGGATGCATAGCTCGTGTTGACGTCCTTCGCCAGCTGGGTCAGTACGACGTTGAACTCCACCCTCCCGTAGCGGAGGCTCTCGATGGCCTTCGGACAGCACCTCTCTATTATTCCCTCGAGCTCCTCTATGCCGTAAACTTTGCTCAGTATTCCCATCAGGGCCCTCAGCGGGTAGTAACTGGCCAGGTCTCCTCCGGGGAGCGGGTAGTAATCTATGTGGGCCAGCCTCTCGACGTCCTCATACGAGAGATAAATCACCTCGCCGCCCCAGGTGTGGCCATCCACCCCGTAGCCCACACCGTCAACGGCTATGCCCACTATCTCGTCCAGCTTCCTCTCGGCCAAAACGCTCGCTATGTGTGCGTAGTGGTGCTGCACCTGGAGGAGCTCAACGTTGAGCTCGTTCGCAAGCTCCATGGCGAGCTTCGTCGTGTTGTAGCTGGGGTGAAGGTCCGCAACGATGAGGTCGAACCCGTCCATCCTGAGGATTCTCTTGAAGTGGTCTACCGCCTCTTTCATAAACTCAAGAACCTCGACTTTCCCTGTGTTCCCGATGTACTGGCTGGGATAGACCTTTCCGTTCTTGGCTACACCGAAGGCGTTCATCAGCTCCGCCCCCACGGCCAGGCCGCGGTAGCTGAAGGGTATCTCAATGGGCAGGGGCACGAAGCCGCGGGAGCGCCTTATCACCGCCCTCTTTCCATCGACAAAGCGGACTACACTGTCGTCCGCACGGTTGAGTATCTTCCTGTTGTGGAGGAGGAAGTAGTCGGCGACGTCCTTCAGCTCCTCGAAGGCCTTCTCGTTGTCCTTCACCATCGGCATTCCCGGATAGTTGGCGGAGGTCATAACGTAGACCCTGCTTTTGCTCCAGTGGAAGAGGACGTAGTGAGTCCCTGCGTAGGGTAGCATAACACCTACGGTGTGGAGCCCAGGGGCGAGGTTCTCGGGGAGCGGGAAGGGCTCCTTCTTGCGAAGGGTTACTATCGGCCTCCTGTATGAGGTCAGCTCCTCAAGCTCCTCCGGCGAGAGGAAGGCGAACTCCTCCACCGTCTCGACGTCCTTGGCCATTATCGCGAACGGCTTCTGAGGCCTGCGGGTTCTCTCCCTCAGCTCTGCGACAGCCTCTTCGTTGGTTGCATCGCAGGCGAGGTGTATTCCGCCTACCCCCTTGATGGCGACGATGTATCCCTTATCTATCAGCTCCGCCGCCTTCTTCAGCGGGTCGCCGGTGATTTCCTCGCCATCGTTCGTGTAGAGACGGTAGCTCGGCCCGCAGACGGGACAGCAGACGGGTTCGGCATGGTAGCGCCTGTTGAGGGGGTCTCTGTACTCGCTCTCACAGTAGTCGCACATCGGGAACTCGCGCATGGTGGTGTTGACCCTGTCGTAGGGGAGGTCTTCGATGATCGTAAACCTCGGCCCGCAGTTTGTGCAGACGATGAAGGGGTACATGTAGCGCTTGTCCTTCGGGTCAAAGAGCTCCCTCAGACAGTCGTCGCATATCGCTATGTCCGGCGGGATTATTGAGTCTCCCCCTTCCCCGCCCTGGGAGCTCTTCTCGATGTAGAACCTGTCAAAGCCCCGGACCGGAATCTCCTTTTTCTTTATCTTCTCTATCCGCGCCAGAGGGGGAAGCTTTTCTCTCAGATCTCTCAGAAAAGACTCTATATCATCCTCCCTGCCCTCGACGACTATCTCAACGCCGGCATCGCCGAGGTTCTTGACGTAGCCCCGCAGGTTATTTTCGTGGGCGATTCTATATACAAAGGGCCTAAACCCCACGGCCTGAACGATGCCTTGAACGTGAAGTCGGTAAGCCTTCATTCCTCTCACCGCTTCTTTCCTAGTAATTCAAGCCTTTATAGGTTTCTAAAACCAAAAGTTGAAAACCAGGAAGGAGTTTTTAACCTTTGGTGTCAGAACAAAGCTCCGTATTTGTAGAAAATGCTGCAGGTTCCTTCGTAGGAGACCATACATGGCCCCACCGGGCTCCTCGGAGTGCATGTCTTGCCGAAGTGCGGGCACTGCGGGGGCAGCGCAAGGCCGCGCAGTATTGCACCGCAGAGACACCCCTTTTCGAGGTCTGGCAGCTTTGGCACTTCTGGGTCGTAGTAGGTCCTTATTTCGAGCTCCTTCCACTCATTCTTCAGCTCAAGCCCGCTCTTCGGTATGGTTCCGAGAGCGCGCCACTTGGCGTCGGTGATGTCGAAGAACTTCTCGATGAGCCTCTGGGCAGTTACGTTGCCTTCATACTTGACGGCTCTGGTGTACTCGTTTATTATCTTGACCTCCCCGTTCTTGACCATTTTTATGAGGAGCAGAATGGCCATCAGCATGTCCACAGGTTCAAATCCCGCGATGACCTGGGGTATACCGTAGTCCGTCGTTATGTACTCCCAGCCCTTCACGCCTATTATCGTTGAGACGTGACCCGGGTCTATCAGCCCGTGGAACTTCGTTCCCTGCTTCACGAGCGCCTCGACGGCGGGGGGAGTTAGGCGGTGGACGGAGTATATCCTGAAGTTTTCGAGCCCCTCCTCCACGACCGCGTTGAGCATCCCTGCGGCGGGGGCGGTGGTTGTCTCAAAGCCCGGTGAAAAGTGGACGACCGTCCTGTCGGGGTTCTCCTTTGCAATTTTGTATGAGTCGAATATGGAGTAAACAACGCGCACGTCGTAGCCCTCGCCCCTCAGGTCCGCGAAGCTTCCAAGCGGAGTCGGGATTTTGTACATGTCCCCAAAGGTTGTCAGGATTATCTTCTCTCCCCCGGCATAGGCCTCTTTCATAATCTCCCGCATTTTAACGATATCCTCGACGGGGGTTATGCATACTGGGCACCCAGGCCCGCTGACTATCTTGACGTTCTCTGGCAGGAGGGAGCGGATTCCAGAGCGGGTTACCGTGTCCTCATGCGTTCCGCAGACGTGCATGAAGCGGACTTCATCGAGACCCTTGGCCTCCTCGTGTATCTCCCTCACGATCTTCTGGGCAAGCTCCTTATCTCGGAAGGCGTTCAGGAAGTTGGCCACCTTCACCCCTCCAGCGCCCTCTCTACCTCTGCCCACGCCTTGAGTATCTCCAGGGCCCTCTTTTCATCGAGCTTTTCTATTGCGAAGCCCGTGTGGACTATGACGTAGTCACCGACTTTCACGTCTGGGAGGAGGTCAAGGCGAACTTCCCTTTTAACGCCGCCGAAATCGACAACCGCGGTTTTGCCTTCAATATCGATGACCTTTCCAGGAACGGCCAGACACATTTTTCTCACCTGTATTCAGTTCTCAACAAGCTTTTTATGGTTTTCAAACTCCCGGTTTTCAACTTGACTCTGCCCAACGCTATCGAGGCCCTCCGCCAGCGACTCCGCGAGTGTTTTTGCCCGTTCAACAACAATCTCGCTCGGCTCCTGGAAGAGCCCCAGGACTGCCGGCTGGCAGCCTATGAGCACGAACTTTGCGTTTATCTTCGTTTTGAGGTACTGAACCAGAAACCTGAGCGGCAGGCTGTGGGTCGAGACGGCATCTCCAAGCGTCCCCTCTGGGTCGGCGAGTACGACTTCACCGTGTTCCCCGCCGAAGTCAACCGCATCAACAAAGATAACCACGTCGGGCTCGAATTTTGTTATCTTCCCGGTATAGCTCTCAGGAATCTCTCCGCAGTTGAGGATGAGGACGTTTGGGTTTTTCACCAGCTCCGTCAGCCTCTCGGCAACGATGACGCCGAAGGCATCGTCCCCCCTAACATCGTTTCCTATGCCGCAGATAACGACCCTGTTGGCGTTCTTCAGGAGTTCATGAAGCTCCATAGTTCCACCTTTGACGGGTTTTAGAGTGAAAAGGAAAAATCCGGCTAAATCTTTCCCGCGACTTCCCTTATCTTCTCCGCGAAGTCCGTCTTTAGGAGTTCTTCGGGGTTTCCAATCTTTGCCTCCAGGTCCGGATAGAGGGGTATGCCAGTCAGGTATGGCACGTCAAACTTCTTCGCCAGCTCTCCGATGTCTTTCTCCTCGTCCAGCTTGAGGTTCTCGACGATTCCGAGTATCTTGTACTCCCTCTCCTTCAGAACTTCAATGAGCTTTCTGACGACGTTCAGAGAGAGCTTTGAAGGTGTTGCCACCACGATGAACTCGCCCCTCTTAAGGAAGCGCATGACGTCGAGGAACTGGTCACCGAGGCCGGGCGGCATGTCTATGACGAGGTAGTCCAGCTCGTCCCAGCGGGTTATTGTAAGGAGCTCAATGAGGGCGTCGCTTATCTCCATGCCCCTCATGGGCGTTGGCTTGTCTTCCGAGTAGTAAACTATGCTCATGAACTTTATCCCGTGAACCGTCGGCGGGATTACGCCGTACTCCTCCTCAGGGAAGTCCTTCGGCTCGAAGCCTAGGATCACGTGGTCGCTCGCGCCGTGGAAGTCGAGGTCGAGGAGGCCGACCCTGTAGCCCTTCTCCGCCAGAACGAGAGCGAGGGTTGTGGAAACCAGCGATTTCCCGACTCCACCCTTGCCGCTGACGACCGGGATTATGCGCTTCACCTTCTCGAGCCTGCCCTCTATTCCCTTGATGCGCGGGTCGACTATCATGCCTCACCCTCCTTCTCGATCTTTATGCCGCTTATGTAAACTCCCCTTCCCTTGAGCACCCCGAAGTCCCTGCTGCCGCACTTCGGACAGGCGAGGAAAGCGTGTACCACCTCGGGGATGAAGTGAATGTCCTCCTTTATGCGCTCATCGAAGCCGTCCTTGACTTCCTTGAGCCTCCACTCGTGGCCGCAGTCGCGGCACTTGAAGACCGCCTCCTCCTCGATGAACTCTATCTTGGCGCCCTCTCCAATCGTGCCCCTCAGAAGCTCCTTCATGGCAAACTCGACTATCTCGGCGTTCACGTCCTGGAGTTCTCCGAGAACGACCTGGATAGCGAGGAGCTTTGATGCACCTTCCTTTTTTGCATAGTCTAAGGCTGTCCTAACTATCCCGTCAGCCAGGGCCCACTCATGCATAATACCACCGCTGGAATGTTCTCCCCCTCATTTATAAGTGGTTGCGTTGTAAACCATGGGTGAATGTGGGCTGATCGCCCGTGGTTCAATGTCTCACCGCATTCTGCGGACGTCGATGTTAACGTATTGGTTTAACCCATTTATTTTCGCAACGCCTTTTATTTTCGCCAACGTTTATAGGCATTAATGTCCATATCTTTTTTGGCGATGTCCATGTATGGCAACTGGGGTAAGTTTCTGAGGGTGAACCTCTCCACGGGAGAGGTCAAGGTTGAAGAATACGGTGAGGAACTGGCCAAGAAGTGGCTTGGCAGCAGGGGACTGGCAATATACCTTCTTCTGAAAGAGATGGATCCAAAGGCAGACCCCCTGGGCCCTGAGAACAAGTTGATAATTGCGCCCGGCCCGCTGAGCGGAACAAGCGCCCCGACGGGTGGAAGGTACAACGTTGTTACCAAGAGCCCCCAGACCGGGTTCATAACCATGGCAAACTCCGGTGGCTACTTCGGCGCCGAGCTGAAGTTCGCCGGGTGGGATGCTATCGTAGTTGAGGGCAAGGCCGAGAAGCCTGTCTACATCTATATCAAAGATGACCACGTTGAGATACGCGACGCAAGCCACCTCTGGGGCAAGGTTGTCAGCGAGACTGAGGAGGCGCTCAGAAAGGAAATCGGAAGCAACAAGGTCCGCATTGCCAGCATAGGCCCTGCCGGTGAAAACCTTGTCAAGTTCGCGGCCATAATGAACGACGGCCACCGCGCCGCGGGAAGGGCCGGTGTTGGAGCCGTCATGGGAAGCAAGAACCTCAAGGCCATAGCGGTCGAGGGAAGCAAGAGGGTCTCCGTTGCGGACAAGCAGAAGTTTATGCTTACTGTAAAGGAAAAGATAACCAAGCTCAAGAACGATCCAGTTGCGGGCGGAGGCCTTCCGAAGTACGGAACCGCTGTCCTGGTCAACATCATAAACTCCAACGGCCTGTATCCAACGAGGAACTTCCAGACTGGCATCTTTAAATACGCGGAAGAGCAGAGCGGCGAGGCCATGACTGCCAAGTATCTGATCAAAAACCAGCCGTGCTACGCCTGTCCGATAGGCTGTGGCAGGGTCAACAAGCTCCCGACCCTCGGGGTCACGGAGGGGCCGGAGTACGAGAGCATCTGGGCCCTTGGAGCCAACCTGGGCATAAACGACCTCGCGAGCATAATAGAGGCCAACCACCAGTGTGACGAGTTCGGTCTCGACACCATCTCGACCGGTGGAACTTTGGCGGCCGCAATGGAGCTCTACGAGAAGGGCCACCTCACCGACGAGGAGCTTGGAGACGCTCCGGCCTTCAGGTGGGGCAACACCGAGGTTCTGCACTACTACATCGAGAAGATAGCCAAGAGGGAAGGCCTTGGAGACAAGCTCGCTGAGGGAGGATACCGCTTCGCCGAGATGTACGGGCACCCTGAGTACTCGATGAGCGTCAAGAAGCTCGAACTTCCGGCCTACGACCCGAGGGGTGCCGAGGGACACGGCCTCGCCTACGCCACCAACAACCGCGGTGGATGCCACATCAAGAACTACATGATAAGCCCCGAGATCCTCGGCTACCCGTACAAGATGGACCCGCACGACGTAAGCGACGAGAAGGTCAAGACTCTCATAATCTTCCAGGATCTCACCGCCCTCATCGACGCCGCGGGACTCTGTGTCTTCACGACCTTCGGCCTCGGTGCGGACGACTACCGCGACCTCCTCAACGCGGCCCTCGGCTGGGACTTCTCCACGGAGGACTACCTCAAGATAGGCGAGCGCATCTGGAACGCCGAGAGGATATTCAACCTCAAGGCCGGCCTCGACCCGGCGAGGGACGACAACCTGCCCAAGCGCTTCCTCGAAGAGCCGATGCCGGAGGGCCCGAACAAGGGCCACGTCGTCAGGCTCAAGGAGATGCTGCCGCGCTACTACGCTCTCCGCGGCTGGACCGAGGACGGAAAGGTTTCGCCGGAGAAGGCGAAGGAGCTCGGCATCGAGAAATTCCTCTGAATTCCTTCCTCTTTTACACATTTTTATCCAGTAAGGTTTTTAGCTCCGTCTGTTTTACTGATAGTTTAAGATGGTAATATCGTACCCAATAACCCCTTGGAGGCCAACGAGATGGGAATAAAACTCAATAAGGAGTACACCTTTAACCTCTGGGACGGAAAGGTCATAGTCAGGCCAAAGCTCGATATGAAGTACCTCTACATAGAGATCACAAGCCGATGTAACCTGAAGTGCAAGATGTGCTTCAAGCAGTACTGGGAAGACGAAGAGGGCGACATGGACTGGGAGCTCTTCCTCAAAATCCTCGATGATGCCGAGGAGTTCCCAGACCTGAAGATGATTTACTTCGGCGGAATTGGCGAGCCCTCAGTCCACCCGCGCTTTATGGACATGGTGCGCGAGGTCAAGAGGCGCGGCTTTGCCCTCGGAATGAGCACAAACGGAACGCTCCTCACTGACGAAATGCTGAGGGAGTTTGCGAAGCTCGGGGTGGAGCTTGTGTACTTCTCAATGGACGCCGTCCCGACGGCGCAGAACGCCATAACCCTCGGCCACATCGCGGCCGCGGCAACAGCGGACAGGATAAAGAAGCTCGTGAAGTACCGCGAGGAGTACGGGACGCACAAGCCGAGCATAGGCGTCGAGGTCGTTGTTACAAAGGAGAACTACAGGGAGCTGCCGGAGCTCGCCCGTTACCTCCTCGATCTGGGCGTTGACTCGATGTTGGTCTCAAACCTTCTCCCAATGACTGAAGAGCAGACAGATGGTATAATTTACGACGGGAGCATTGACATGAAGCCCATACTCAATGAGCTCTACAAGATAGCTCACAATGGGCTTTACATAAAACTCCCCTACTTCGAGCTGAAGACCGAGAGACAGTGCGATTTCGATGAAAACAACGTTGCAGTGGTCAGATGGGATGGCGAAGTTGCCCCCTGCTACCGCTTCCTGCACACGTACTACGAGTACATATTCGGCAGAAAGAAGAAGGTGAACGCCTACTCCTTTGGAAACGTCCGGGAAAAGAGCCTTGCCGATATCTGGACGAGTGAGAAGTACACGTGGTTCCGCTTTACGATGAAGAACTACATGTACCCCTCGTGCACCGACTGCCCCCTCGTTGATGCCTGCGACTTCGTTAAAACTAGCGACATTGACTGCTGGGGCAACGAGCCGAGCTGTGCCGACTGCCTGTGGGCCAGGAGAATAGTCCAGTGCCCCATTCCACAGCACAACTTCGGGAAGTTCATGTGAGTGTGGGGGTTCGCTTTCACAGGAAATGCCCAGCGGCAGATATTCTCCTAATTTCCTAAGCTAAGTCTTTCATGCTATAACTGCACTGGTGGTACTTTCCTTTCTTTTTGGAAGGAAGTGGCGCGCTCCTCATAAAGACCCTTCTGGAAGAATTAGAAAAAGAATTAAACGGAAAATCATTCGAGCAGCACGTGTTCTACTGTTTTCACACTCGTGACCAGCCACATCGCCAGCAGTAGCCAGTAGAGGGCGAAGCCAAAGCCGTCTATGGCCCCTATACCAAAGGCCACGCCCACGTTGTGGGTCGCGCTGACGTAGGCCCCGAGCGGGAAGATAAAGGCCCACCAGGCGAGGCTGTAGGGCAGGTTGAGCTTCCTGACGTAGTGGAGCGTTAGTATTGCTGCCATTGCCAGCCACCAGACACCGAAGCCCCAGAAGATTAAACCGAAGACAAAGAACGGCTCTTTGACGGTTATAAAGTCGCTGGCCTTGACAAGGGCGTAGAGCGTTGAAGTTCCGGCACCGATTGGACCGAGGTTTATCCACACCGCCGGCGCCATCCCACAGGGCATTGGCTCATGCCTTATGAAGCGGAAGAAGACTATCGCGAAGAGGCCGAGGTACAAGAAAAAGCCCGCACCCCATGCGAAGTAGTTAATCGCGTAGGCAATCTCTCTAACGGTTCCGGAGAAGCTTGGAATTAGCCCTGAACCTCCAAGCGGGATCACGATCAGCCCAACCGGGGGAATGAACCAAGCTGGGGTAACCGCCTTGAGGTCTATCTCTTTCTCCACGAACATCAGGTAGGGGATGAGCAGGGCAAAGAATATCGTTAGAACCGCCCCTGGAATCCAGAACGCCTTTGCGATGGCAGTCTTTTTGAGTATGAGCAGGTAATCGGCCGAGAGGATGAGCATGGCCACAGATATCGTCCCGTAGAAGTGACACACGACCGGATGTTTGAGGTCTCTTAGTGCGTTTTCCGTGTACTTCACCCATCTGAGGAGCCAGGGAACCATCAGGACGAAGAACAGGAGCGTGTTGAGGTAAACCAAAAGCTCGGCGAATCCGCTCAGGGCCGAGAGCTTTGACGAGTACGCTTTGCTGACGAGTGCAAGGGCGCCCGTTCCCATAACGCTCGCGAACCAGCTCGGCGCGAAGTCCTTTATGTTCACATTCATTTATTTCACCAAAAGAAAAAATCATATGAAAAAATTTAAAGATTTCTTGAACTCATGGTTGGGAACCTTCTCAAGCCCCGTGCTTTTCACATCCCTCTTTTTCCTTTTCGCGCTCGATCTTCTCCTTCCAGTACGGGTCGACCTCAAGAACCTGATGTATGAATGCTTCAACAACGTCTTTGATTCTCCCGTAAGCGCCGGTAACGACCTCTATGCCGAGCTCGTTGAAGAAGGACACGGCCCTAGGACCCATCCCGTAGGCCAGAACGACCTCTCCCCCGTGCTCTTTAATGAACCTCGGAAGGTCCCCGGGCCCGTGCTCCTCGAAGGGAACCTCAACGACTTCGGCACCTTTAATTTCATTATCGTCAACGTCAACGAATACGAAGTATTTTGCCCTGCCGAAGTGCCCGCTCACTTCGCTTTCCAAGCCCTTGTCATCCGCAGCCGGAACCGCTATTCTCATGTAACATCACCAACTTGATTGAAAACTTTTTCTGATATAAGCTTTGTGCATAAGCACAAAACACTGAACCATTATTCCCTGAGAGCCAAACGCTGTTGTTTGAATACCATTATAACCTGGGCATGCTGACCATTGGTTGCTTTTTTGGCTTTGCAAATGCCCATAAAAGCTCGCAAACAAACCCTTTCCACGAGGGTCTTAGCGTTCGAAAACGTTTTATACGGCGGACAAAACAGCATCACTGGGGGTTGAAATGGGCCATCACCATCACACTCGTGGGGTAAAAGGAAGGATGCTTTTCTCATTTGCCCTCAATATGCTCATAACCGTCGCCGAAGTGGTTGGAGGGCTTCTCTCGGGAAGCCTGGCGCTCCTGAGCGATTCTCTTCACAACTTCAGCGACAGCATGAGCCTGCTCGCGAGCTACTTCGCTATAAAAATCGGAGAGCGAAGGGCCAACGAGAAGTACACCTTCGGCTACAAGCGGGCTGAAATCCTTGTGGCGTTCATTAATTCTGCCGTTCTCGTGGGCGTTTCACTGCTCCTCCTCGTCGAAGCGTATCGGCGCTTCAAGAACCCCGAGCCGATAGACGGCCCACTGATGCTCGGAGTGGCCCTAATCGGCCTCCTAGCCAACCTCCTCTCGGTTCTTCTCCTCCACGGCCATGCACACGGCCTCAACGTCCGCTCGGCCTACCTGCACCTGCTGAGCGATACCCTCTCCTCCGTTGCCGTTGTCGCCGGTGGAGTCGCAATAATAAAATGGGACGTCATCTGGGTTGACTCGCTCGTGACTGCCCTCATTTCACTCTATATCTTCCGCGAGGCCTACGAAATCCTCAGGGAGAGTGTTGAAGTGCTCATGGAGGCCTCTCCGAACCTCGACCTCGGGGCAATAAAGGATGAGATCGAAAGCATTCCGGGCGTTAAGAACGCGCACCACTTCCATGCCTGGCGGATTGGTGAAAATGAAGTCCACTTCGAGTGCCATGTCGATGTTGACGACATGCCGCTGGGCGAGGCACAGCGGATTATTGACGAGGTCGAGGATAGACTGAGGAAGTTTGGGATAACGCACGTTACGGTTCAGCTCGAGGTTGACAGGTGCGGCGGCAAGAACCTGCTGTGCGGTGAGGAGAATACCTAATGTCTCGGTTCCGACTTCAAAGGGCAGAGGCTGAAAATAGATGAAAAAGGTGCTCAAGAGCCTCAAAGTGCCCTAGTTTCTGAGGAAAGGAGCTTCCGACAACTCTATGCTCTTCCTTCACATCTCGGCTTCTCCCAGGAACTCCAGCAGATCTAGCAAGCGGTCATCTTTGACTTTTTCTATAGCCTTGCGGGCTTCATCGACATCAATCTTGCCGTCCTTGTAAAGCGCCAGTGCCTTCACCGCCTCAAAGAAGTCCGCCAGCTCGGGGAGGGCCCTCGCGAACATGTCCATGTGGAGGTAAACCGTCTCGAAGTCGTCCTCAAGGAAGAGCTGCCAGAGAACGTCCATGAGCGCGCCGAAGGCTACGTCCTCGTAATCCGCCCCCCTGGCATAGATGAGGGCGTAGAGGCACTCCTGCAGTGCGGCATCGTAGTTCTCGTCCTCCTCGAATATCTCCTCAAAGCTGAGGTGTATCTCGACGAGGAGGTCTTTCTTGCCCAAGACCTTAGGAAGGAGTCCCGCGAGCATGGCCTTTGCCTCGTATGTGTCGCCCGCCTCGAAGACCACGTAGGCCCTGTGGATGGCTATCTTCAGAACCTCATCGCCCTTTCCAAGTTCCTGGTACATCTCCTCTGCCTTTTTCATTAGTTCAACGGCCTTCTCGTACTCCTGAAGCTCCTCGTGGACGAGGGCCATGGCGTAGTATATCTTTGCAATGTTCTCCTTGTTGCCCTTCTCGGTCTCCTCTTCGAGCAGCGCCCTGTAAAGGTCGAGGCTCTTCTCGAGCTCCCCGATGAGGTAGTAGAGGTCGGCCAGCTCGAACTTGACCTCAAAGGTGTCTTTCTCCTCGGCGAGCTTCTCGAACTCGCCCAGCTTGTCAATCCCCAGAAGCTCGTTGAAGTAGTAAACGGTGAGCTTGTAAAGTTCGAAATCTCCACACTCCAGCGCGAGCTTTTCGGCCTTCTCGAGGACCTCCTTAAGCTCCTCGTCGCCCAGCTCGTCAACACGATGGTACAGAAGGTTCGCGACCTTTTTGCAGTCCTTCTCCTCGATTGCTTTAAGAATCTCTTCCATATCAGAACACCTCAGAACAATTAGCCGTCCGGAAGTATTTAACGCTTTGGTATGCTTAGGTTTTTAATCCCGGAGGAGAACACTACACCATGCTTGAGGTGTTTTTCCTTGGGACAGGGGGCATAATGCCAACGCGCGAGAGGAACGTTCCGGCCATTGCGCTCCGCTACAAGGGTGAGATTATACTCTTCGATGCGGGAGAGGGCACGATAAGGCAGATGAACACGGCAAAGCTCAGCCCCATGAAGGTGGAGAAAATCTTCATCACCCACTTCCACGGCGACCACTACCTCGGCCTGGCCGCGCTGATACAGACGATGAACCTCTGGGACAGGGAGAAGCCCCTGCACATCTACGGGCCGAAGTACACCTTCGAGTTCGTCCAGCACTTCCTCCAGAGCGGTTTCTTCAGGCCTGGCTTCGACATACACGTCCACGAGCTCGGCGAGACGAGGCTGAAGTTTGGGGACTATGAGATATGGAGCTTCAAAGTCGAACATGGGATTCCGGCTCTGGGCTACGTCTTCAAGGAAAAGGACAGGCGGGGAAAGTTCATCCCGGAGAAGCTCGCCGAGTACGGGCTGAGTGAGGGGCCGATACTCGGAAAGCTTGAGCGGGAGGGCAAAATTGAGTGGAACGGCAGGGTAATCCGCCTCGAAGACGTGACCGGGCCGAGGAGGCGGGGAGTTAAGGTGGTCTACACCGGCGATACCGAGCCGTGTGAGAGGGTGAGGTTCTTCGCCGAAAACGCCGACCTGCTCATACACGAGGCCACTTATCTAAATCCGGCCGATAGGGGCGAGAGCTACCACTCAACGGTCGAGGAGGCCTGCGAGACAGCCAGGAAGGCCAAGGTTAAACTGCTGGCGCTCTTCCACAGGGCCTTCCGCTACACCTACGAGGAATACCTGAGCGAGGCCTCGAAAATATGCCGTGAGTTCGGGGTTAACTTTGTAGTACCGCGGGACTTCGACGTTCTGACCTTTAAATCCAGACGCTGGGAAATGAGGAACCTTCTGGAGGAGGGAGAATGAGCTATCTTCGCTATGTCAAGGTCATCGGGACTATGCACGTCTCGCCTAAGAGCAGGGAGGAGGTAATCAGAACAATACTTGAGGAGAGGCCGCATGCGGTTGCGATAGAGCTGGACAGGGCGCGCTTTCTGGCAATGAACGCGAACAGGAAAATGGCCCTGGAAGAGGCCCTCCGATTGGGGAAGAGGGGGCTTATAAACTACGTTCTGGCCAAGGTCGAGGAGAAGCTCGGGAAAGAGTTCGGTATGAAGCCGGGCGAGGAGATGAGGGCCGCCATAAGCGCCGCTCAAACCCTCGGCGTCCCTCTGTATCTCATAGATGAGGACATAAACCTCATCCTGGCAAAGATAGCCGCCGCCCCGCCGCGCGAGAAGTTCCTGATGGCGCTTGAGTCTTTGGGCGTCTTTTTGCCCCTTGGAGCCTATGGAAGCCCCTCCGATGTCATGGGAGACTACAAAGTCATGATGATGCAGTTCAAGCGCCGCTATCCATACCTCTACCGCGTTCTGGTAGAGGAGAGGAACGAGGTTATGGCGAGGAATCTGATATCAATCGTTGATTCCCTGAAGGCCAGGGGCGTTAAAAGGCCGAAGGTAGTGGCGGTGGTCGGCCTGGGCCATAAACCCGGCATAGAGCACCTGCTAAACTCCGCAAAGGAAAAGGTATTTATACCTCCAAGTTGGGGCCATTACCGGTGATTCATGTGGAGCGCAGATCCCTTAAATGCCCCCTCTGCGGAGGCACGGATTTCAAAGTTGAAGAAGGAAAGCTCGACAGCAAGTGGGGCTTCACCGCCCACAGGGTCAAGATAGTCATCTGCAACAACTGCGGCTACGTGATGATGTTCTACAAGGGAAGAACCATCTGGGACTTCGACTGATTTCGTTACTTTTATATTTGGAACTGCCGAGGGTTAGTGGGGATTAACCATGAAGGACAGGCTGGAAAAGATGCTTAACGTTAAGGTCTTGGAAATAGAGGAGCTCGACGACAAGATAGTTGTCTATGTCCCGGAGGATCAGGTAAGAATCGCCGTTGGCAGCGGTGGTGCCGCCGTTAAGGCAGCAGAGCTTGTCATCGGCAAGAAGATTGAGGTGAAAGGTAAATGAATTCCGCCCTCGGGGGGCGTTTCCGCCGGGGGGAGCTGGAAGACCTGGCAATCTCTTTCCTCGTTCTTGCCTTGTTATTTTCCAACTTTGACCCTCGCAACCTCCCTTACGTTGTCGTGGCAGTTCTGACGGCATTTGTATTCCACGAACTCGCCCACAGAAGCGTTGCAAGGCACTACGGCTACTTCGCTTATTACAAAAGGTGGGACACGGGTATAGTGCTGGCCCTTCTCATTGGCATACTCACGGGGCTCTTGACGGGGAGGGTGTGGATATTCGCGGCTCTGGGTGCGGTTTACATCTACGCACCCTATCAGTACTGGGAGGACAGGGAGGCATACGGAAAGATAGGCCTCGCCGGCCCTCTGGTGAACATTGTAGTGGGAGTGTTGGCCATGGCCCTGATGAGAGCGTTTACGCCGCTCACAGCGCCGTGGTGGGTTCTCAAGACAACCGCGAGCATTAACCTCTGGCTGGCGTTCTTCAACCTCCTCCCGTTTCCCCCTCTCGACGGCTGGAAGGTGCTCCGTTGGAACACCGGCTACTGGGCCATAACCACGGGCGTGGCATATCTCCTTAGGGCCATAATATAACACTCTCGGTGATATAGAAGCGAAAGGTTAAATAGGCAAGATGAAGAGTTATCGGTGGTGATTGGAATGGAGTACAAGACCCCGCTGGGTGTTGATATCGACCTTGAGACGGGCGTTATCCCGGGTGCCAAGAAGCTCGTTAGGAGGCTCAGCGACCTGAAAGGGTACTTCCTCGACGAAGAGGCCTACGAGGAGCTCCTCAAGGAGAACCCGGTTGTTTATGAGGTCTATGCAATCGAGCAGGAGGAGAAGGACGGCGACCTCAACTTCGCTACCACCGTCCTCTACCCGGGCAAGGTCGGAAAGGAGTTCTTCTTTACCAAGGGCCACTACCACTCTAAGGCTGACAGGGCTGAGATATACTACGGCATCAGGGGCAAAGGTGGAATGCTCCTCCAGACGCCGGAAGGAAAGGCTGAATGGATAGAAATGAAGCCGGGGACCCTCGTTTACGTTCCACCATACTGGGCGCACAGGACAGTCAACACGGGCGATGAGCCGTTCATATTCCTGGCGATATATCCGGCCGATGCGGGTCACGACTACGGCACCATAGCCGAGAAGGGCTTCTCAAAGCTGGTGATCGAGGAGAATGGAGAAGTCAAGGTCGTCGACAACCCGCGGTGGAAGAAGTGATTTTTTCAATTTTTGCTTGCCATTTTTGGTGCTCTTTTAATGCTTAAACTCCACGCCGACCCTAAAGGACAAGTAGGGGGCATTATCACCGTTTCTCACCGCAATCCTTATTAGACTTCAACTTTTACATCACTCCCGGTGATATAAATGACGTGGGATGCTCTCTACTCATCAGCGTTTGACAGAGTTCGGGAGAGCATCGGGAGGGTTGGAAGAGTCCTCCTCGCCTACAACACCAACATCGACGCCATAAAATATCTCGACCCAAAAGACCTTGAGGAAAGGGTTGAGAAGGCAGGGAAGGAAGAGGTCTTCCGCTTTTCCGAGGAGCTTCCAAAGAAGATAACTTCTGTTGAACACCTTCTCGGTGGAATCCTCTGGAGCGTTAGGAGGGGAAAGGCGGCAGAACTCTTCGTCGAGAGCTGCCTGGTTAGATTTTACATGAAGAAGTGGGGCTGGGACGAGCTAAGGATGGGCGGTCAGGTCGGGATAATGGCCAACCTCCTCGGCGGTGTTTATAACGTCCCGGTCATAGCACATGTCCCCCAGCTTTCGAGGCTTCAGGCCGAGCTCTTCAAGGATGGGCCGATTTACGTGCCCAAGCTTGAGGACGGAAAGCTAAAGCTCGTCCATCCGAAGGCGTTCCAGGCCGATGAAGAGAACCTTATCCACTACATCTACGAGTTCCCGCGCGGGTTCAAGGTATTCGACTTCGAGGCGCCGAGGGAAAACCGCTTCATAGGCTCCGCAGACGACTACAACCCGAACGTCTGCATAAGGCCCGAGTTCAAAGAGGCTTTTGAAGAGATTGCAGGGAAGGTTGAGCTGGCGATAATAAGCGGACTCCAGGCCCTGACAAAGGAGAACTACAAGGAACCCTTTGAAGAGCTCGAGAGGCACCTTGAGGTTCTCGGTGAGAGGGAAATCCCCGTCCACCTGGAGTTTGCCTTCACGCCGGACGAGACCGTCAGAAAGAGGCTCGTCGAGGTTCTTGGCAGGTTCACGAGCGTCGGCCTGAACGAGGTCGAGCTGGCTTCGATAATGGAAGTCCTTGGAGAAAAGGCCATTGCAGAGAAGCTCCTTGCCCACGACCCCGTTGACCCGATAGCTGTTACCGAAGCAACGCTCAAGCTCGCCGAGAGGACCGGGGTGAAGAGGATACACTTCCACACCTACGGCTACTACCTCGCGCTGACCGACTACAAGGGGGCCCACGTGCGTGATGCTCTCCTCTTTGCGGCCCTGGCCGCTGCCGCCAAGGCGAAACTTGGCGACGTCCGCTCGATAGACGACGTTGTCAAGGCAATGGACGTCCCCGTGAACGAGAAGGCGAAGGCCGTGGAGGAGAAGCTTGTCGAGGAGTACGGCATGAAGGACGGCATCGCTGAGGTCAACGGCTACCAGCTCTCCTTCGCCCCGACCAAGATAGTGGCAAAGCCCAAGAGCACCGTCGGAATCGGTGACACAATCTCAAGCTCTGCCTTCGTTGGTGAGTTTGCCCTCCGTTAAATTCCGTTTCCATTTCTCATTTCTACGCCAAAGTTAAAAACAAATGACCCCAAGTATTGTGCAGAAATCAGGGGTGGTTACCATGAAGACGCTTATCCTGGCTGGGGGCAGGGGAACGCGACTCTGGCCGCTGAGCAGGGAGCTGATGCCGAAGCAGTTCGTCAGGTTCCTGGACGACCGCTCCCTCTTCCAGAAGACCGTTGAGAGGGCGCTGACCTTTTCCAAGCCCAACGAGATTTTTGTCGTGACGAATAAAGCGTACAGGTTCAGGGTTCTCGATGACCTGAGGGAGCTCGGCCTGGAACTTCCGGAAGAGAACATTCTGCTCGAGCCGATGGGAAAGAACACACTTCCTGCGATATTCTGGGGCATCATGAAAATCCATGAGAACTTCGGAGATTCTGTCGTTGCAGTTCTCCCGAGTGACCACATGATAGAGGTCAACGAGGCCTACGAGAGGGCATTTAAGAACGCAGAAAGGCTCGCCCGGGATTACCTCGTTACCTTCGGGATAAAGCCAACCAGACCGCACACCGGCTACGGTTACATAAAGCCAGGTGAGGCCCTGAGGGAAGAAGGCGAGCTCATTGGCTATCGCGTGGACGAGTTCAAGGAGAAGCCCGACCTTGAAACGGCAAAGCGCTACGTTGAGAACGGATACTACTGGAACAGCGGCATGTTCATGTTCAGCAGTGGGGTCTTCATAGAAGAAGTGAAGAGGCTTGCCCCAGAAGTCTATTCCGCATTTGAAGGGGCTGAAAGCGTTGAGAATGCCTACGATGCCTCACCTGAAATCTCCGTTGACTACGGGATAATGGAAAAGACCGATAAGGCGGCGGTTGTACCGCTCAACGCCTACTGGAACGACCTCGGGAGCTTCGATGCCATCTACGAAGTAATCGAGAAGGACGAGGGCGGAAACGCCGTGAGGGTTGACGGCAGGAAGTCAGAGTACATATCCATTGGCTCCAGGAACAACCTCGTGATGACGAATCGCCTCACCGCAACGGTGGGTGTTGAAGACCTGATAATCATCGACACCGACGACGCCCTTCTCGTTGCGCACCGCGGTGATAGCCAGAAAGTCAAGGAGGTCTACAAGCTCCTCAAGGAGCGCGAGGACGAGAGGGTCTTTGTCCACAGGACTGCCTACCGCCCATGGGGAAGCTACACCGTCCTTGAGGAGGGCGAGCGCTACAAGATAAAGCGTATAACCGTTCTGCCCGGCAAGAAGCTCTCCCTTCAGATGCACTACCACCGCTCCGAGCACTGGGTTGTTGTCAGGGGCACGGCAAAGGTAATCGTGGGAGACAGGGAGGTACTCCTCAGGCCGGGAGAGAGCACGTTCATTCCAGCCGGCGTTAAGCACCGCCTTGAAAACCCCGGCAAGGTGGTCCTCGAGGTCATCGAGACCCAGATTGGTGAGTACCTCGGCGAGGACGACATAGTGCGTTTTGCTGATGACTTTGGCAGGGAATAAAGTTTTAACGCTATATATCACCAGGAGTGATAGAGGTGGTATTATGGGAAGGCTCTTCGGGACCTTTGGCGTCAGGGGAATAGCGAACGAGAAGATAACCCCGGAGTTTGCACTTAAGATGGGAATGGCCTTCGGGACGATGCTCAAGAGGGAAGGAAGGGAAAAGCCCGTTGTCGTTGTTGGCAGGGACACGAGGGTAAGCGGTGAAATGCTGAAAAACGCTCTAATAAGCGGTCTTCTCAGCGTCGGATGCGACGTCATTGACGTGGGAGTGGCCCCGACCCCGGCCATACAGTGGGCGACCAACCACTTCAAGGCCGACGGTGGCGCGGTTATAACTGCATCCCACAACCCGCCCGAGTACAACGGTATAAAGCTCCTTGAACCGAACGGCATGGGGCTCAAAAAGGAGCGTGAGGCGGTCGTTGAGGAAGTTTTCTTCAACGGAGACTTCGAAAGGGCAAAATGGTACGAAATCGGTGAGGTCAGAAAGGAGGACATAATCAAGCCGTACATCGAGGCGATAAAGAGCAGGGTGGACGTGGATGCGATAAAGAAGAGGAGGCCCTTCGTGGTCGTTGATATGTCAAACGGGGCAGGTTCGCTCACACTGCCGTACCTTCTCAGGGAGCTTGGGTGCAAAGTGGTCAGCGTAAACGCCCACCCAGACGGCCACTTCCCGGCCAGAAACCCAGAACCGAACGAGGAGAACCTCAAGGAGTTCAAGGAGATTGTCAAGGCCCTTGGTGCGGACTTCGGTATTGCCCAGGACGGAGATGCTGATAGGGCCGTCTTCATAGACGAGAACGGCAGGTTCATACAGGGCGACAAGAC
>DRGF01000016.1 GCA_011050175.1 Thermococcus sp.
GGCCATCAGTGCAAGGACGATAACTATGGCTATGTACTGAACCGCATACATACCCGTCACCTCAGCTTATCGAACAAAAGGTTGAGCGCGATTTTAACCCCTTCAAAAACGTTGGTACCCTTTTTCATTGAGTATTCTGTATAAATCGCTTTTATTGGGACCTCAACTATCCTGCACCCGTTTTTGGCGGCCTCAATGATGATTTCGCTCGAAACAGCGTAGCGGTCGCAGGTTATCCTTATCTTCGAGGCACACTCGCCGCTAAAGCATCTCAGCCCGCTCTGGCTGTCGCTCACGTACTTTCCGGCAAAAACCGCCGTTATTGCGTCGAGGACGAAGTTGCCGAAGCGCTTGACGAAGGGCATCTCGCTCGTGTCACCCTTGAGACGGGAGCCGACCGCGAAGTCTGCCTTACCCTCCGCAACGGGCTTCATTACGCGGAGGGCGTCGCTCACGAGATGCTGACCGTCGGCATCGAAGGTGATGATGAGCCGGGCGTTTTTTCTGAGCGCGTAGGTGATGCCCGTACCGAGGGCACCGCCGAGACCGCGGTTGACGAGGTGTGTGAGGACGTGGACGCCCTTCGAACGGGCTACCTCACCCGTCCTGTCCCTGGAGCCGTCGTTGACGACGACTATCTCATCGCGCCTGAAGTAGCGTAGCAGGCCCTCCAGAACATTTCCTATCATCCTCTCCTCGTTGTAGGCTGGGACGATGACATACGTGTCAAGGAGGGCCTCAATCAGGCTCCTGAACTCTCTCATAGTTGGAACCTCAAAGTCAGGCTCCACATCGACGGAGAAGCTCATCCTCCCAGACTCGTGGGAGGTTATCATGACCGAGAGCGCCCTGAGCTCCTTCGCTGGCAGGACATCGTAGCCGTGGTCGCCCACCACGAGGGTTCTGGTCGGCTCAACGCCGAGGGCCTCGATTACCCGTTTCAGCTGACCGGCGTTCGGTTTAAGCTCCGCAGGAGGGACATCGTCCCGCGTGGACACCAAGCTGAAATATTCCCTTATACCGTGCATCTCAAGGGCCCTAAGGGCCGCCTTCCTGGAGCTGCGGGTCATCACCGCCATCTTAATGCCCCTTTCCTTGAGAAACTCCAGGGTCTCCCTGACACCTTCGAAGAGAAAGCTCTCAGATATGCGCCCAACCTCAAGCTCCACCATGTGAGAATAAAGCTCCTCGAAGTCCCTGCCCGTTTCCCCCGCTATCCTATGAAGGTTCTCGTACATCGGGGTGAGGTCTCCGAGCGTCTCCTCTGGTATTCCCTCCTCCAAGAGCCGGGATTTCAGCTCCTCCTTTAGTTGAGTGAAAGGTTTTGGAGCACCAACGAGCGTTCCATCGAGGTCAAAGACTACGAGTCTCACGTCCATGCCGTCCACCGAAGGGTTTATTTTTGGGCGTTCCTACAACCAGAGGGTGCCTGAATATGATAGAGGTCGCTCCGTTTATAGGTTTAACCATAACGCTCATCCTCACCCCTTACCTCGCCGGGAGATTGAAACGAGCGGGTGTTACCGGGAGGGACATACACAAACTTGACCGGCCGGAAGTTGCTGAGATGGGCGGACTGGCACTCCTCGTTGCCGTCCCCCTGGCGCTGGCGCCGTCCCTCGGCCCCGAAACCGCCCGAGCCCTCCTCATATTCCTGCTCTTCGGAGTCGTTGGAATCGTTGACGACCTGACGAACCTGAGGCAGCTCCACAAGGTTGTCCTCTCGCTCTTGGTCTCAGTCCCAGTGGCGTTCCTCGGCACAGCACCCGAGATAGACATCCTAGGCTACACCCTCAATCTGGGAATTCTGTATCCCGTTTTCGCGGTGCTGTTCGTTACCGGCTCGGCAAACCTGGTCAACCTGCTGGCCGGCTTCAACGGCCTTGAGATTGGAACCTCCGCAATAGCACTTGGCTTTCTGGCCCTGGTGACCGAAGGGCCGGCGAGGGCTCTGGCACTGACCGGGCTCGGCGCGGCCCTCGGCTTCCTGTGGTGGAACCGCTACCCAGCAAGAATCTTCCCGGGTGACACCGGAACGCTTAGCATGGGGGCTCTGATCGGGCTAGTCGGAATACTCGGAAAGGCCGAACTTTACACGGCAATACTCCTCGTCCCACACTTTCTTGACTTCGTGATAAAGGCCGTGGGGGTCAGGTTTGGGGTCAGAAAACACGGAAGAACCGAAGTACTGCCCGACGGGACGCTGAAGGCGCCGCCGTACCCCAGCTTTCTAGGAACGATAATGAGGACGGTAAAGGTGAACGAACCGAAGCTCGTCGCGATAGTCTGGGGGATAGAGTTCATTCTTGGGCTTCTGGTTCTTGCTCTTCATCTATCATTTTAACCATTCCAAAGCCGTACCTCGTTTTTTCCCCAAAACCGTTCTCATAGCCGAAGCGGGCGATCTCTGGAGAGCCGGTATAGTGGAATATCATGAGCGATCCGCGGTAGTATGTGTCCTTAACGAGTATTCTTACGGGCTTGAACTTGACAACGTCTATCGAGAAGTCCCTCTCCTCGGGCATTTTTCCCATTATGGCAGAATAGCGCATGAGCATTACCTTGCGGAGCTTGTCAAAGAAGCTCTCCTCGCTGGGGTAGAGGTCCCATATCTTCATCCTGTTGCCGCTCAGCTTAACCGTTCTGACCATTATTGGGCTCAACGTCGAGAAAAGGGCGCTCCTCTTTATCCGGGGTTCCTTGAGAACCTTTATGTCATCGGCGATGAAGGTAGCGTCCCCTATCTGCAGAACTGGGCTGTCTATGAAGCCCTCGACGACCGCCTTTATCAGCTCGTTCGAGGAGGACGAGATGTAGAGCGAGACGTCGTCCGAGAGAACCCTAATGCCCCTGTCAGGGATGAGCTCGCGCTTCCGCACCATTATGCGGGAGAATGTGAAATAGTCAACAGGACTTACTTCCGCTTCCCTTGCGATTTCAGGGAAGACTATGGCCATCTTGGCCACCAGCTGAGTATAGACGTCATAATTGTAGTTAAAAGGCAGAATCGTGCCCTCCTCCGCGGGCCTGAACTTTATCTCTATTCTCATTACAACCCACCCCTTGGTATAACATTTTTATACTCCACATTAAAGTTAATAAGAATTTCGCAGATTAAACCAATAGGGGAGCACTTCTAAAAAAGATAGAGATGGTTGGAGAATCCCCCATGTTCGGTACCAAAAGTATATAAACCGCCCCGCCAACCTTTTAGGAAAGGATAGAGTTAAAAAGGCCCTTCTATAGAAATCTGATTGTGAGAGGTGAAAGGTTATGAGCGTTGAAAACGTTGATATCAAACCAACGGGGGAGTACGATGATTACGTCACGTATCTTAAGAGGCGCATACGTCAGCTAGAGCTCCAGGTGAGAACACTTGAAGCGGATAAGGAGAGACTGGAGAGAGAGCTT
Source organism: Thermococcus sp. (assembly GCA_011050175.1). GTDB lineage: Archaea > Methanobacteriota_B > Thermococci > Thermococcales > Thermococcaceae > Thermococcus. The sequence continues at coordinate 3,412 of DRGF01000016.1, forward strand.
TCACGCCTGAGGATGGAGATGTCCAGGCTCAGGCAGCCGCCAGCCTTCGCAGGGACGCTCCTTGAACTGCTCGATGATGATAGGGCGATAGTCCAGAACCACAACGGCCCGCGCTTTGTCGTCAGGATAGCGCCGTGGATAGAGAGGGAGAACCTTAAACCTGGGGCGAGGGTGGCCCTCGACCAGAGGACAATGGCAGTCGTGGAGCTCCTTCCCAGTGAGAAGGACCCAAGCGTCCTTGGGTTCGAGGTGATAGAGAGGCCCAAAGTCAGCTACAAGGACATAGGCGGTCTGGAGAAACAGCTTCAGGAACTCAGGGAGGCGATAGAGCTCCCGCTCAAGCACCCGGAGCTCTTTGAGAAGGTCGGAATCGAGCCGCCGAAGGGAGTGCTCCTTTACGGTCCGCCGGGCTGTGGAAAGACCCTCATGGCCAAGGCCCTGGCCCACGAGGCCAACGCAACATTCATCCGCGTCGTCGGCAGTGAACTGGTCAGGAAGTTCATAGGAGAGGGTGCCAGACTCGTCCACGAGCTCTTCGAGCTCGCCAAGGAAAAGGCCCCGACTATAATCTTCATAGACGAGATAGACGCGGTGGGAGCGAAGAGGATGGACGAAACCACCGGCGGCGAGAGGGAGGTCAATAGAACCCTCATGCAGCTCCTGGCCGAGATGGACGGCTTCGACCCAAGGGGCAACGTCAAGGTCATAGCGGCGACCAACAGACCCGACATCCTTGACCCGGCACTGCTGAGGCCGGGCAGGTTCGACAGACTCATAGAGGTCCCGCTCCCGGACTTCCGCGGCAGGCTTGAGATACTCAAGGTTCACACCAGGAAGATGAACCTCAGGAACGTTGACCTCAAGGTCATAGCGGAGATGACCGAGGGAGCCAGCGGAGCCGACCTGAAGGCCATAGCGACCGAGGCAGGAATGTTCGCCATAAGGGCGAGGCGCGAGTACGTCACACAGGATGACTTCATGAAGGCAGTCGAGAAAGTCCTCGGCGCGGAGCAGAAGCTCGCCCAGCAGATAAAGATGCACGAAGTCATGTACGGCTGAGCCGTCTCTCTTTTCTTCCTTCCATGCCCTCTTCCAGTTTTACGACCGCCCACGCCAGTAGGTACATAGCGGGTATCGAGAGGAAAGCCTTCTCATATCCAAAGCGGTCTATCAGGAGCCCTACGAGATAAGGCCCCACGGTGGCCCCGAAGAAACCCACCATGTTGACGAAGCCCATAACGGAACCTAGGTTCTCCCCCGTGGCCTTTTCAGAAGCATAAGCCGTAACTATGGCGCCGACAGAGTAGAACGTCAGCCCAAGAGGAATTATCACCCAAGGGGAGGCCGTTAGGGCAAGTATCAGCGTGAGGAGGGCATTGAGACCAAAGACCACCCCCACGCTTCTGCCCCCAATTCTGTCGTACAGTCCACCCCCCAAAAGGGAGCCGGCTATTCCGATAACCGAGAGGAGGGAGAACAGCAGGGACGCGGTTTCCAGGGAGACCCCGGCGTTCACCAGGAAGGACACGAGGAAAGTCAGGAGGCCAAAGAATGCGGCGAGGGCTATGAAGTTAGCCGTACTAAGGAGGAAAACGTTCCGCGGGATTGAGAATGTGGCCCCCGGGGGTCTGGCAACCTCCCCTTTGACGGCAAAGGCGAGGGCGATTCCAACCGTCAGGCTCATCGCCGAGAGTACGAGAAACGCGTAGCGCCACTCAAGGTTCATCGCTACGGGGATGACTATCAGGGGGGCTATCCCGCTGCCGACGGGTGGGCCCACCATAAAGACGCCCAAAGCGGAGCCCTTTCTCTCGCGGTAGACCTCGCTTATCAGGGCAGTTGCAGGGGCGTAGTACAGGCCGGAGAAAACCCCGTAAAGGGCACGAATAGCTAGAAGACCCCAGTAGTTGCGGGCAAAGATAATGAGCGCGGAAGAGAGAGAATAACCAATTATGCTGAGAACAAGGAGGCGTTTTCTGCCGATCCTGTCGCCGATGTATCCTGCCGGAACCTGAACAATTGCGTAGGGAAGCAGAAGCGCGGTCATCAGAAGCCCGGCCTCGGCGTTGCTTATCCCCAGCTCAGCCTGTATCGTGGGAATGAGCGGAGGAATCGCCATTCTGTGGGCATAGTTGAATATCCAGCCGAGGCTCAGGAGGGCAAGGAGTTTCTTCCTCATAGCACTCGATAGACGACTGAACGTTTAAAAGTCTGTTGGGTAGGGCCCAACTACCTTTATAAATTCCGGCCAGAAATTGAATTTAGGGAAGGGAAATGGTGAGCAAGCTACTGGCACTGGAGGCATACCCCAACCTGCGGGACCTCGACTTCAGGATACTCAGAGGGGTAGAGCTCAATATGCGGCACCACCGCTGGGTGCCCCTGGAGGACATCGCGCGCTTTGCGAGGGTTGACATTGAAACCGCCTCGTTCAGGTTAGGGAAGCTCGACGACTGGGGACTCGTCGCCAGAAGAAGCGACATCGGCTACATAGGGTACCAGCTGACGATACACGGCTACGATGTCCTCGCCATAAGGGCGCTCGCGAAGAAGGGCATTGTCGAGGCAATAAACCCCGCACAGGTGGGAGTGGGAAAGGACGCCGACGTTTACATCGGGATTACCCCCTCGGGCGAAAAGGTCGCCGTCAAGTTCAACCGCATAGGCGGAAGGACGGCATCGCGGAGGGCGGGCTACCACGGCCACGTCTTCCGGGACAAGCACCACACGAGCTGGCTCTACGTCTCCAGGCTCATTGCGAAAAAGGAGTACGAGGCGCTGACCCTTCTGAGCCCCATAGCCAGGGTGCCGCGGCCGGTGGCATGGAACAGGCACGTGGTCGTCATGGAGTTCGTGGAAGGGACCGAGCTGGCGGACCTTCGCGACACCGACCTGACTCGGGAAGAGGCCGAGAGGATACTCGACCGCGTCCTGGAGGAGTACCTCAAGATAGTCCGCTTCGGCATCGTCCACTCTGACATGAGCGAGTTCAATATCGTTCTGACCCATGATGAAGGCGAGATACTCATAATAGACTGGGCCCAGCACATAACTACCGCCCACCCGGAGAGCTTCGAACTTCTGAAGAGGGACCTGCAGGTGGTGCTTAACGCATTCAGGAGAAGGTGGCGTGTTGAGAAGAGGTTTGAGGATGTCTGGCCGGAATTTGAGAAGGCCTGGCTCGAGAGCCGGGGTGAAGGACGATGACAGAACACGAAACCCTTAACAGGCGTGAAAGGATTATGGAGCTCTTTAGAGAGGCCGTAGAGGCCGAGAACGCCAGAGACCTGGAGACTGCCAAGCGAAAGCTCGATGAGATACTCCACGAGAGCCTTGAGACGGAACCAGAGCTTTATTTTGAGACATGTTTCCGCCTTGCAGATATCTTCCTCCAGGAGGACAACTACAGGGGAGCCGTTAAGTGCGCCATTAGGGCCATCCTGAGGGCGCCGAGTAAAGACCACTACCGGCTCGGTGTGAAGATGTTGGGTGACGTTCTGGCAATAATCAAGAAGGAGAGCAGACTCTCCGAACTGGCCGAGAACATGGATGTGACGCTCAAGCTCGTTGAGGGGGACGAGGAGCTTTACCGCTTCGTCCAGACGCTCGTGAAAATAGCGAAGGGAGAAAAGGTCGAAGAACCGTTCTCGCTGGAGGAGTTCAACGAGATAATCCAGCTCCTCACAGGATAGAGTCAATAACGCGCCTCACGTATTCCCTCCCCGGACTTTCGGGGAAGTTGTATGGCTCTTTCTTTGGCCTTTCATTGTAGTACGGCCTGTTGCAACCAGGACAGCCATGGGTAGCGAATATCTCGGGCGGAAGTACAGAGGCAAGTTCATCAGCGTCCATTCCAAAGCCAACTAAAGAGCCTTTTTCATCAAACTCGAAATCCTTCGGGCCGGCGAGCCCCTCCTTTATGAGGTAGTGTGCCACCTGAATTTTTCTGTATCTCTTGAGGCTCGGGGGTTCAGCGCTCTCCAGCCGGGTTCCCCTTATAGGAGTGAATGCGAAGAGGGAGACCCACGCCCCCATGGAATAAGCCTTTGCTATGGTCTCAACCGCTTCCCTGTCAGTCTCGCCGAGGCCGATTATCAGGTGAACGAGGGCCTTTCCCTCGCCGAAGACGTCGATGACATCAGCGGTGAAGCACCACATTTCGTCCCACGAGTAGAGGGAGTCCTTGATTTCGGGATATATCCTCTCACTCGCCGCGTCGAGGCCAACGCCGATGTAGTCAACTCCCCTCGATTTGAACTCCTCAAGGGCCTCCTTGTCAACGGGGGTTATCGAGACGGAGACCGGAAGGCCCAGCGGCTGGAACTGGTCGAGGAGTTTGAGAACGTCGGAGACCAGTCCGGGGTAGTCAACCGTCTGGAGACATATTCTCGCAAAACCTCCCTCAGGAAGGCGCTCAATGACCTGCTCCACGTCGAAGGCGGGCCAGGTTATCCGGGATAGCTTCTTCAGGTCGGCCCAGCTCTCCCTCGCCTGGGGACAGAAGGCGCAGTTGTTCCTGCAGCGGCCCTCATGATACGTCATCAGGTAAGCCGTGGTCGGCTTTGCAAACATTTTGGCCTTTACCAGACCCATCGCTATGGCAGTCCCGTAGGAGACCCTAATCATCATTTTTTCTTACCTCCCAATATACGGGGCGCGTGGACTATTATAAGGGATGCGGCCGCTATGAATGGGAGCAGTGGGAAGACCCCTGCGTAGCCCTCAAGATTCGCCACGTATCCCAGCACAACCTGACCACCGAGCGTTCCAAGGTCAAAGAACATAGTGTAGACGCTGGAGCCCATCGTCCTTATCTTCCTGGGAAGATTTCCGAGGGCCATGAGCTGCATTGCCGGGACGGAGAGGCCGAAGCCGGCACCGACGAGGAGTGCGCTGATGTAGGAGTGGGGCGGGAGCCTGTAGAGGATCAGCACGGTGTAGCCGAGGATGATGAGGAGCATGCCAGCGCGTATGACCGGAATCGGACCCATCCTGTCGGCACTCCTGCCCCCGATGAGCCTCATTATGAAGCTCGCCATACCAATGACCATCATGTAGAAGCCGAACAGCCTCTGGGGCATTCCCAGCACCTTGTAGAGCGCGGGGAGGTACGTTGTGATTCCAGCGTAGGAGAACGCAAAGAAAAAGAGCGCCAGCGACGCGGCAACGAAATAGCTCCTGAGGAGCTCTGAGTAGCTGACGTCTTCGTGCCTTTCCTCCCTCTTACCAACGGTCTCTCTGCTATCGCGCCAGACCGGCACTACAAGGGCGAGGCCGATGAATGAAAATACCACCGTGAAGGCAAAGGCCCCGACGAAGCCGATGATGTCCGAGAGGTAGCCCCCAAGGGCTGGGCCGATTATGTTGCCTAGGGAGAACATCATGCCCCTCCATCCCAGGGTCTCACCCACACGCCCCTCCGGCGCAAGGTCAACGGCCGTGGAGAGGCTGGAGGGGAAGAATATTCCCATTGAAAAGCCGTGGATGGCCCTTGCGAAGGCAAATATCCAGAGGTTTCCAAGGAGCGCGGAGACTATGTAGAGGGCTCCCGCCAGCATCCCCAGGACGTTGCCGGCCATCATGGCCTGGAACTTGTAGCCCCTGTCACCGATGAGACCGCCGACTGGCTTCGATAACAGCGAAACGACGGAGGCAACTCCCGCGACCAGGCCAACAAGGAACGGGGTGGCCTCAAGGGTTATCGCGAAGGGCGATATTATGGGGTTGACTACGCTTATCCCCAGGAAGAAAAAGAAGGTCGAGAAGTTGAGCAGCCAGATGTCCCGGAGCGCTCTGTCGATGGCTCAAACCCCCGCCACGGGTTCGTCCATTCCCTCCCTCATGAAGGCGTGGCTCATGTGCTTGGTGTTCTTGGCGAAGCCCACGTTGCCCCTTGCATCGACCATTATGACGCCCATCGTGTCCGCGCCGAAGTAGCGGGTCGCGAGGCTTATTGCGGCCTCGCTGGCTGCCTGGGCGTCCATTCCAAGCCTGACGAAGTCAGTGGCGCTCTTGGCCAGGGCGAGCTTTATTGCAACTTCACCCAGACCGGTGCAGGAAGCGCCGGCAACTTCGTTGGCGTAGGTTCCGCCGCCGATTATAGGTGTGTCGCCAACCCTGCCGAACATCTTGAGGAAAACGCCGCCGGTGGAGGTTCCTGCAACTACCTCCTCACCGTCGAAGGCAACGGCCCCAACCGTGCTCCTGAGAACTTCGGGATACTCCTTGATCAGCTCGTTGAGCCTCTTCCAGTGCTTTGTTTCCCCGGTCTCAACAAGCTTCTTCCTCAGCTCCTCCCACTGCTTCAACCTCTCATCAGTCCTAGGGTCGTACTCCTCGAAGCCCACGAGCCTGGCAAACTTGACCGCGCCCTCACCGTTGAGCAGGACGTGGTCCGTCTTCTCCATCACCTTCCTCGCGACGCTTATCGGGTTCTTGACGCCCCAGATTCCAGCAACCGCTCCCGCTTCAAGGGTCTTCCCGCGCATTATTGCCGCGTCCATCTCAACCCTGCCGTCGAGGGTGAGGACAGAACCGGTGCCGGCGTTGAAGAGGGGATTATCTTCGAGAACCTTGACGGCCTCCTCAACGGCGTCCAGTGCAGAACCCCTCTTGAGCTCCCGCCAGCCGGCCAGAACAGCCTCCCTAACGCCCTCAATAACCTTTGGAATGCGCTCCTCATTCCTGATGGTGCCGGCACCACCGTGGACTATTATTGCGACCATGAGAACCACCGTAATAAAAAGCCCTCGAATGGTTAAAAAAATTGTGGAAACGGAAAGACAGAAACTTCAGCTCAGTGCCATATTGATTATCGTCTCGCCGATGTTCTCAAGATACTCGAGAATTCTGCGGTAGCTCTCAAGGGCCAGCGACCTGTGGTAGTCGATGGAGCGTATCCCCTCCTTGAGCTCAAGCATCAGCCGGTCGATCTTCGTGAGGTCGCGCTGCTCGATCTGGGCCATCATCTGGCCGAATTTCTCCTTAAGGTACGGAACGTTCACCTCGCCGGGGTTCTCCGCGATGCGCGTTATGTGGTCTCCGATGCGCTCGATGTTCCTTACTATGAAGAGTATGCCGAGAAGGTCAAACGTCCTCTTGATTATGCCGCTCTCTTCCGTGACGCCACGCTTGGTCAAAATCCTGTTGACTGTGCGGATTATGAGGAAGTAGAACCTGTCCAGCTCGTTCTCAAGGTCGTTGATGTCATTGAGTATCTCCTCTTCCCCTGGGTTCTGAACGAGAAGCTCGAGGTCACCGAGCATGGACATTATGAGCGAGTGAATCCTGTTGAGAAGCTCGGTCAGGTTTACCTCCTCCTCGTCAAGGAGGCTCTTTGCCACCATCCTCTGGGGTTCGTCGAGGATTATCTCAACGCCGGGAAGGCTCTGGAGAACCTTTCGCAGTTTTACCTTGTAGAGTGGCATCTCCTCAGCGAGATGTATCTCAAGGACGTCGTAGCCCTGGATATATGCCGAGATAACAAGCCTGACGGCCATATCGGGGGAGTATTCGCGAGATATCGTTAGGACTTTCTTCTCGCTTACTTCCCTCGGCTCTTTGGGAAATATAGTTATGCTCCCGTCAGGGTTTACCAACAGTGGAACGACATCCCCCTGGCTGAGGCCGTGTTCCTTGACCCACTTCTTGGGGAGGGATATTATGTATGAACTCCTGCCGGTAAATTGGATTTTTCTGAACTCCATAGATATCACCGCCGATATATAGACAAACGGCAGTATATAAAAGGCTTCAGTTCGACAAACTTATAAACGCTAAGATTAACGTTAGCACATGCTCCAGGGATACAGCAGGGACGCAAAGATACTCATAGCCGCCAACGCGGCGGGCCAGCTGTTCCTCCAGTTCTCGACATTCATCATGCCGTTCTACCTGGCAGTTTTGGGCTACGACATGGCGGCCATGGGGACGTTTTTCTCGATACAGACGTTTACGGGAGGGCTGTTCTTCCTGATAGCTGGCCAGGTCTCGCTGAGACTGGGCTACAGGAAAACCCTCATCTTTTCGGCACTCCTCGGGCTCGCGGGAAGAATTCTCCAGGTGGCTGCAATAAATGACTACGTACTCGCCCTGGGCTTCTTCCTGGTAGGCGCAAACATGGGGCTCAGACAGCCGAATTTCTCGGCACTCCTCAGCGAGGAAGTGGAGGAGGAGCAGAGGCACCATGCGTTTTCGATAAGCTTCGGTCTGGGAACGATATTCAACGCACTGGGCGTCCTCATAGCGGGCTTTGCCCCGGACTTCCTCATAACCCTCGGACTTACTGAGAGGTTAGCCTACAGAATCGTCATCTCACTGGCGCTCATCCAGTTCGCCCTGGTGATTCCCGCCCTGTTGATAATACACGACGTCCCCGTGAAGAACCCGAAGATAAACTGGAACCGCGAGCTGGTCGTCAAGATACTCAAGTTCTCACTCCCGAGCGCTCTGATAGGCTTTGGGGCCGGGATAACCATACCCTACATGAGCCTTTACTTCAAGCTCCGGTTTGGACAGACGCTCGCCGCGATAAGTGGGATATTCTTCTTCCAGCAGCTCGCGATGGGACTCGGCTCCTTCGGCCTTCCAAAACTTGTTCAGAAAATAGGACCGGTCAAGGTGATAACATCCTTCCAGAGCATAGCGGCCTTTCTCTTCGCGGTGTTCCCCTCAATAGAGACGTTCCTGCTGGCGGCGGCGCTCTACATACTCCGCTCAATCCTCATGAACATAGTCTGGCCCATAAACGACTCCTTTATGATGGGCTTCTTCTCGACCGAGGAGAAAGCCACAGCTGCCGGGATAATGAGGGCCTTCTCAACCTTCATGCGCGGCGGCGGGAACTACGTCGGCGGCCTGCTGTTTGGCATATCCCTGAGCTACCCGTTCTATGCGACCGCGTTCCTCTACGTCGTCGCCACGGTGATATTCTACGCCTTCTTCATAAAACACAACAAGTGAAAAGAAGAGTCAAGCCTTAGCGAGGTCAATTCCCAGCTCAAGGGCCCTGAAGTTAAGCTCCCAGAGCTTCTCTTTAAGGGTGAGCCTTATTCCCTCAAGCAGGGACTCCTTCTTGAGGGGAATCAGCCCCTTGCCGTAGGCGTAGCCGAGCATGAGGACACCCAGCGTTCTGGGATTTATTTTGTCAGCCTCGCGCTGGAAGTCCATCATGTACACGGGGCATATCTTGCCGATGGCGCCCTCGATTTCATCGAGTTCCGGGTACTTCTCCTTTCCCACGAGGGTCGTTGCCGTGTGGATAGGGTAGGCATTTACCACGGCCACGCTGTCCTTCCCGAGGAAGCGGGCGTTTCTCAGGGCCTCAGCAGGTTCGAGGGCGAGCATAAGATTCGCTTCCCCTTCCTCGATGAGGGGGGAGTAAACTTCCTCGCCAAAGCGGAGGTAGCTGAGGACGCTTCCGTAGCGCTGGCTCATTCCAAGGGTTTCACCTATTCTGACGTTGTAGCCCTCGCTCATGGCGGCGTTTCCAAATATACGCGAAAGGGTCAAGCCGCCCTGCCCGCCAACACCGGTGATTATGAGGTTGAACTCCATCGACACCACCTTGCATACTTGGGCACTGAGAATAAAAAACCTGTTGTCAAGAAAATTCAGAGAATCCTCTCATCTTTCGAAAGAAATATACCCCCAAGCGGCAAATATTTAAAGAATAACGCTAACCTTCAAACATGGGCTTCGAGGAATATTACACGGTCATCAAAGCCTACAGCGATATACACTCCAACGAATACAAGAAACGAATCGAAACCCTGGAGCCGTTGCTCCTCAAGCACATGACAACTAGGGGAAAAGTTCTTGATCTAGCCTGCGGCGCGGGAGGATTTTCTTTTCTGCTCGAAGACCTCGGGTTTGATGTTGTGGCCCTTGACTCAAGTGAGTCAATGCTGGAAAGAGCCAGGGAGTTCGCAAAGGACAAGAATTCCAGGGTTGAGTTCGTCAAGGGGGACGCGAAGAGCATTCCATTCGAGAATAATTCATTTGAGTACGTAATCTTTATAGACAGCCTTGTCCACTTTGAAGCGGCCGAGTTGAATGCCGTCTTCAAAGAGATTGCAAGGGTGCTCAAACCCGGTGGAAAGTTTATCCTCTACTTCACAGATCTAAGAGAGCTTCTTCCGATTCTAATGGGCGGCCAAGTTGTGGGGGATAATTACTGGATAAGCAAGGTGCTTCCAGACCCCGAAGAAAAGACCGCCCTTATTGAGTTCCAGAGTGAGAGTAATCATTTCCGAGTTCGCTTCAACGTGTGGGGCACAATCGCGGTTGAACTCCTCGCAAAGCGCTATTTCCGACAGCTCCACAGTGAAAAGCTCAACAAGCACAGCTACTTCCAGGTGTACACTCCAAAAAAGTAGCAAAAATCAGCCCTCCATGCGGAGGCGCCTGATGACGAACTCCCTATCCATTGAGGCAAGGAACGGTGCCAGCCTCGGGCCCCTGTCCTTACCGATGAAGAGGTCGTAGAGCACCTTGAACCATTCTTTGCTCGGAATGTTCCGCTTCTTGGCCGCGTCGAAGATAACGTTGTTGAGGTCATCGACGGTGAACTTTTCGTTGGCTTCAAGCCAGCCGGCCACTTCCTCGATGGCCTCCTTTATCTCTGGCCTGAGCTCGATCTTCGGCGGCTCCTCAAGGATGCTGAACTTAACGTTGTCCGGCGCGTACTTCTCGACCCAGTTCCTGGCCAGGCTTATGCGGAGCCTTATCCTCTCTATGTCCTCCTCAGTCAGCTCCACAGGTATGTGTCCCTGCTCCTGGAGAATGCGGATTATACCATCCTCGTCGAGGTGCGGCATCTGGACGAGCGTAACCAGGAAGCGGAAGGGTGCCTGGGCAGTAGGCCTCTCCGGAACCTTGGGCATCGAAAGCTCGTAGGTTCTCTTGAGCTCCTCTTCCTCCTCCGGGTTCTTGGCGTGCTCAAGGCCGAAGTAGATGCGCTCAACCTTGTCAAACTCGTCGTAGAGGTTGAGCAGGCCGAGCCCGAGGTCAATCTTGAGCTCCTTGTTGGGCCTCGCCTTGGCGTATATGAAGCGGATTATACCCGGCTCAAGAACCTCGTAGAGGTCGCTGAGGAGTATAACGTTACCCTTGCTGCCTGACATCTTGCCCTTCTGGCCCTTGATTCCAACGAACTCGTACATGAGGTCTATCGGGGCCTTCCATCCGAAGACCTTCTCCACTATCTCCCTGCCGGTATCGTAGGAGCCGCCTGCGGCGAGGTGGTCCTTTCCGGCCGGCTCGAAGTCCACCTTGAAGTGGGCCCAGCGCATCGGCCAGTCAACGCGCCACCTTAGCTTCACGTTGCCCTCGCGGATGTCCGTTTCTCCCTCGCTACCGCAGTGCGGGCACCTGTAGGCCACTTTCCACTCGCCGTCCCAGGAAACGAACTCCGCCTCCTTCCTGCACTTCGGGCAGTAGACCATCGCCGGCTGCCAGTTCTCATCCAAAGGCGGCTGCTTGGCCCTCTCGCGGTACTTGTCGAGTATAGCCTTTATCTCGTCGCGCTTGGCCAGGGCGGTCTTTATCTCCTCGGCGTACTCGCCCGACTTGTACAGTTCATAGGCGTGGAGAAAGTCCACCTCTATGCCGAGCTTCTCGACCTCGCTCTCAAAGAGCTCCATGAAGTGCTCCGCGTAGCTGTTGTGACAGCCCCACGGGTCTGGGACTTCGCGGACCGGCCTCGTGAGGTGCTCCTTCCACTCGGGTGGGACGTTCTTCGGAACCTTCCTAAACCTGTCGTAGTCGTCCCACATGTGGATGTGCCTGACCTTCTTCCCCCTGTCCCTCAGGGCGTGGCCCACTATGTAGGCCGTGAAAAACTCCCTGAAGTTGCCTATGTGAACGTAACCGCTCGGAGTTATTCCGCTCTCAACGACGTATTCTTCCTTATCGCCCCTTTCACGGATGATTTTTTCTGCCATGTAGTCTGCCCAGTGAACCATTTTCACCACCGCGCTTAGGTCTGCGGAGGGGCTTTTAAGCTTAAGCTTGGCACGGGGAACAACTCCAAGAGGGAAAATTTTATAAGTTCTTATGGTAAAACCACGGATAAAAGTAATACGGAGGCATCCCCATGGAGCTAGAGCTGAGGAGGATGCAGGTATTTTTCCCAGCCTCGCTTGAGGTTCAGGAGGAACTGCTCAAGGCGGGCTTTAAGGTACCCTATGACAAGGAGAGCGGGAGAAAAAC
>DRGF01000203.1 GCA_011050175.1 Thermococcus sp.
GCCCTTTACATCACCGAAACAGTGTTCAGTGAGGTTACGTATCTGCTCCTCGGCTATTTCTCAAACCTCGCACCCAGGACCCTCAAAGGAAAGAAGGATAAACTGCCACCTGAGATTCAGGTTGTTTTTAAAGCTCTGAGAGGCTTTGGGTTCATTGAGTCCACACAAAGAACGGTCTTTAAGGCAATGGAGCTCATCGAGAAGTACGCCATGCTCCCCAACGATGCACTGATTCTCGCGACCTGCATCGAGCACGGTTTTGCACTGGCGACGCTCGACGATGACTTCAAAGTCCCCGCTGAGAAGGAAGGCGTCTCAATCATAACGGGGTGAGTGCATGAGAACACTAATTCTTGCCCTCGGCAACGAGCTTATGAAGGACGACGGAGCTGGCCTTAGAGCAGGCAGAATTCTGGCTGAGAAGGGCTACAACGTCCTTGAGGTAGGGACGGACGTCTTCAGGCTCTCAAACCACTACAGGGGTGAGGAGAGGCTGATAATAATCGACGCCATTCTGAGCGACGAGTTTGAGCCGGGGAGTGTCCTCCACTTTGCCGGCGAAGAAGTCTTCGAAAAGCTCAAGGCAGAGATAAGGAGCGCCCACTTCATGGGGGCGATAGACGGGCTCAAACTCCTCATGAAGCTCGACGAGAGGCTGGTAAACGCGGAGATACACTTCATCGGCGTTGTCGCCAAAGAGATAGACCTCGGCATGGAGCTCAGTGAGGAAGTTGAAAAGGCCCTGCCGAGAGTTGTCGAGCTCGTTGAAGAACTCTGCAAAAATGAATAACTAAAGGCCCGGACAGGGGCTCACATGCCCCCGCTCACGGCCAGCTCGATTATCTTCCTTATCTCGACGAGGAACTCCATTGGTATGTCCCTGAGCATCGGCTCGAGGAAGCCCTTGACTATGAGCTGGGTCGCCTTCTCCTCGTCCAGACCCCTTGACATCAGGTAGAAGAGCTCCTCGTCGCGTATCTTGCCAATAGCAGCCTCGTGGCTCAGCTCGGCGTCATCAACCTTGCTGACGAGTCCGGGGTAAGTTTCCATCACGGCTCTGTCGCTCATCAGGAGTGCGTCACAGCTTATGTGGCCCTTAGTCTTCGGAGCCTCGGCCCTTATCACTCCGCGCGTTATGACTGTGCTCTCGTCCATTATCACGGCCTTGCTCGCGTTTATTCCCGCCGCCCTCTCGCCCTGGAGGTACATCTCTCCTCCGAGGTCAACGAACCAGTCCTTCTGGCCGAGGATTATTCCGTTGAGCTCGACGTAGCCGTTCTCGTCCACCCAGTACTTGGGGTTGGCTATGTTGCTCCTGCCGGTTCCAAGGCCGACGGTCGTGTTGATGAAGCGCGCCCCCTTGCCAATCTTAGCCCTAGTCATCGGCCTCGTGTGGACGTACTCCGGCCAGTTCTGAAGCACGGTGAGCTGGACCTTGGCCCCGTCGTGGAGATAGGCCTCGGTCATGTCGAGGTGGAGGGAGTGCTTGACGAGTATCGGGGCGGTACAGCCCTCTATGAGGTGGAACTCGGTGTTCTTCTCGGCAATCATGATTATGTGGGGTGCCTGGGCGAGGGCGCTCTCCTGTATGAGGAAGAACAGGTGGAGCGGGAACGGCACCTTCAGGCCTTCCTTGACGTAGAGGAAGATTCCACCGTTCCAGACGGCGGTGTGGTAAGCGGTCAGCTTGTTCTCGTCGGCACGGAAGAGCTTGAGGAAGTGCTGCTTGACGATGTCAGGGTACTTTCTCACTGCTTCCTCCGTCGGAAGGACCATCAATCCTTTCTTCTCCCATTCCTTGAGGAACTCGTTGTAGATGACGCCCGTGTCCGTCTGAACCGCCAGGCCGGCTATGTACTTCTGCTCAACCTCATTTATGCCTAGCCTGTCGAGAAGGGCCTTCATCTCCGGGGGCAGGTCGTCGAGGCTCTCTATGTTCTCGGGAATGCCCTCTATTTCCGGCTTGGCTATGAAGTGAAGGAGCTCCTCCTCACTTATGACAAGATCGTTGAGCGGGGCTTTTTCAAAGGCTTCCAAAGCCTTGTACCTTATTCTGGTCATCCACTCTGGCTCCCTGTTCCTCCTTGCCAGCTCCTCGATCTGGTTCTCGATTATGACCTTGGCATCGCTAAGGGTTATCGTTTCCGTCATCCTTCCACCTCCTCGAATATCCTGCCGAAGCCCTCGTTCTCTATCCTATCCACCAGCTCGCCGCTTCCGGTCTTCACTATCCTGCCGTCCTTCATCACGTGGGCCCTGAGCTTCTCCCTGTCGAGGTGTCCGAGTATCCTGCCGTAGTGGGTGATGAGGAGCACGGCAGTGCCGCGCTGGTGCAGCTCTTCTATCTTCCTGCTGATGACGCTGAGGGAGTCAACGTCGACGCCGCTGTCGGGCTCGTCGAGTATGAGAAGCTTCGGCTCTATAAGGAGTGCCTGGAGAATCTCAAGCCTCTTCCTCTCGCCCCCGGAGAAGCCGACGTTGAGGTGGCGGTGGAGGTCTTCCTCCTTAAACCACAGCTCCTCCGCCTTTTTGATGATCATATCATAGGCCTCTACCGGGTCAACACCCTTCGTCTCGACCAGAACCTGCTGAAGGAACTCGATGATCCTGACGCCCTCTACCTCCGGGGGGTGCTGGAAGGCCAGCATTATCCCTCTCCTGGCCCGCTCGTGGGGACCAAGGGCCGTTATGTCCTCGTCGTCGAAGAGAATCCTTCCGCCCTCCACGGAGTACTTCGGATGGCCAGCTATCGTGAGGGCAAGAGTGGATTTTCCTGAACCGTTTGGACCCATGATAACGTGAAACTCACCAGAATTCACCGCAAGGGTGAGACCTTTGAGTATGGGCTTGCCTTCTACCGAGACATGAAGGTTTTCAACTTTGAGCATTAACTCACCTCCATGGATAACGTGAATGGGACGTTTTTTAAGCATTTCTGGACAGAGATGTGAAATGAGTCCCCAGAATGGGGGAAATCCAGAGAGAGGTTTAGAAAAGGGAGAAGTCTCAGAGGGAAAGCGGAAGGGCTTCCCTTATGCGCCTGAGAAGCTCCTCCTTCCTCTCGTGGTCCGCGAGGGCTATCTCGAGGACTTCGTCAATCGTCTCGACGGGGAATATCTGCACCTTCTCCGCCTTGTCCCTGCTGAGGAAAACGTCCTTCTCGTTGGCCTTGGGGATTATGACGGTCTTGATGCCCGCTTCGATTGCGGCCTCTATCTTGGGCGTGGCGCCTCCTATCGGGAGCACCTCACCAAGGACGCTGAGCGAGCCAGTCATTGCCACGTCCTGCCTTATCGGAATCTCCTCCAGGGCTGAGATAACTGCGGTAGCGACACTTATGCTGGCTGAATCGCCCTCAACGCCCTCGTAGGTCTGGAGGAACTGGACGTGGATGTCGTACTTGCTGATGTCCTCGCCCTTGTAGCGCTTGATTATCGCCGAGACGTTCTGAACGGCTTCCTTAGCTATCTCTCCGAGCTTTCCTGTGACTATGATCTTTCCTTCCTCTTTGCTCGCGGCCGGCGCCACAACCGCCTCGATCGGGAGGACTATACCGCTCTGCTCACCTATGACTGCGAGGCCGTTCACGCGGCCTATCTCGCTGCCCTCCGCCCTAATGACCTGGTACTCCTTCTTCCTCTCGATGTACCAGTCGGCGAGCTGCTTTTCGAGGGGCTTTGCCATCCTGATGGCCTCTATAACGTCCTCCCTCTCGACGTACTTCTTGCCCTTCTTTACCGCTATGTCTCCCGCGGCCCTCACGATACCACCGAGGTCACGGAGGCGGAGCGTGAGGTGTCCTTTTCTACCGGCCCGCTTCTGGGCCTCCCTGACTATTTCCTCAACTGCCCCCCTGGTGAAGTGGGGTATCTTCCCGTCGCGTTTTACCTCCTGCGCGACGAACTGGACGAGCTTCTTCCTGTTCTCAATGGTGTCCGGCATCGTAGTGCGCATGTAAACCTCGTAACCGTAACCCCTGATACGGGAGCGAAGCGCCGGGTGCATCTTGTCAACGGTGTCGAGGTTTCCTGCCGCGACGAGGATGAAGTCACAGGGGACAGGCTCGGTTCTAACCATTGCTCCGCTCGACATCTCGCTCTGACCGGTTATCGGGAACCTCTTCTCCTGCATCGCGGTGAGGAGGCTCTGCTGCATCTTCAGGCTGAGGGTCGCTATCTCGTCTATGAACAGGACTCCCTTGTGGGCGCGGTGGATCATTCCGGGCTCGACACGCTCGTGGGCTGGGGTTCCAAGGCCGCCGGAGTTCTTGACGAAGAGCCCGTTGGCTATTAAGTTGCCCTTCTCCGTCGTCAGGTTGTAGGTTACCTCAACGTCCTCCCAAGTCTCGATGAAGGCCCTTCTCTCGCCCCTCTTCACGCGCCCAAGCCACTTCCTGAGCTCTTCGAGCCTGTCGGCGTGCCTTGAGTTGTCGGCACTGGCGAGGTACTTTTCGACCTCGGCGATGAATTTATTTCTCTTTGCAGGCGAGAGGCTTATTGGAACTAACTCAAGGAACCTCAGGACGTTGTCTATGGACTGCGACAGGATGAGTCTGACCTTGTGCTTGCCCCTTGCCTCATCAACCCTGACCTTGCCGTCTATTCCGAAGAGGCCGAGGTGCCACGCGAGCTCCTCGAAGAACGGCAACTTGTTGTCGAGCTCCTCCGCGAGCTGTGCCACCTCAAGCGTTCCGTTGAACTTTATGCCGTCTTCATAGTGGGCAAACCTCGGGACGCTGCCGTCACCGCTGTAGAGACCGTCGAAGAAGGCCAAAAACAGCGATGGTCTGAGCTTGACCCACCACGGGAGCTCAAGCTTGACCTTTGTCTTGTTGCCAACTGGAGCACCGAGGGCCACGAAGAACCTTATCACCCTCCTGTCCCATGTCCTGAAAAGAACGCTTCTTCCCCTTGCCTCGCGGTTCTCCTTGATTTCGTAGTTGAATTCGCCAAAGAGTTCCTTGAGGGTTTCAACGAACCTTTCAACGGCATCATTCTCGCTTGAGATGAAGCTCAGTGTGTTTAGGTTCCTGTCAATGTTGCCGTCGCTGAAGAGGGCTCCCATAATGAGGGCGACCTTCTCAAGCCTCTTGTCGTCGCTCCTGAGGGGCAGAAGGCCGAGCTCCTTGAGCTCCTCCGCCATCTTGAGAGATTTCGGCTTCGCCCCGCTCTCCCACCAGCGTAGTGTGCTCACCTTTATGCTGAGCTCCTTCGAGGCCCTCTTGTAGCCGTGGCCCGTCCTTTCGCGCTGCTCTTTCCAGCGGAAATAATCCCTCAGCTTGTTCTCCTCGCCGTAGGTTCTGGCTATCCCAAACTCGTCGAGCACCGTAATGGGAACGCTGATGAGCTCGTCCTTTTCAGTGAGCTTTCCGACTTCCTTGAGCCCGCTGGAGGTGTAAACCTTGTGGTCAGGCGTTAGGGCGAGCCAGTAGTCCTTTTCTAGGTGAGCTATCCTCCTCAACGTCTGCTTTCCAGTCCTCTTGTTGGCGTAGAGTAGCTTTGTAAAGCCATCCTTCGTGAGTACTTCGACGTTCTCGTTTCCAAAGTCGTGGTAGACTATTTTAATGTCCCCATCGGTTCCCTCGCCCGATGGTCCCTTTAGGGCGTTTTCAACGAAGTCCTTGAGCTTTACAGCCTTTATCTTGCCATTCTCCTTGATAACGACGCTCTCGTTTCCGCTAAAGCACTGGAACGGGTCGTGTCTGACGTCACCGAGGAGCGCTCCAGCGTGCGCGCCGGTAGCGTCCACGAATGGGGCCTTGTTTCTTCCGCAGTTGTCAACGAGAAGCTTCGGGACGAGAACGGAGCCCTTGAAGCGCATGTTGGATAGCGCCATTATGGTCAGTATAACGACGAATATGCCCATAAGGAGCGTTGTCGCGCTGAAGTCAATAAAAATGGCGAACATGACGGTGAACATGACGAACAGGAGGAGGTACGATTTTATGCTCTCCTGGCCCTTGGCCTTCTCCCGGTACTTCTCGACTATTCTCCTTCCCTGGCAGGCGGGAACGGTCTTTATCTTGGGCATGTTCTCGTCTTCAGGGTTCGGAAAGACCAGTACATCTTCGAGGTTCTCTGTCGGGAGAAGCTCCGCCATCGCCTGGCCCAACATGGACTTACCCGTTCCGGGCTCTCCGATTAAAAGAACGTGCCTCTTTTGTTTCGCCGCTGTTTTGATGACCTCGACGGCATGTTCCTGGCCGATGACCTGGTCTATGAGCTTCTCCGGAACCTTGATCTCCTCGGTGGTGCTGAAGTCCGCGCCCAGCTCCAGGCTCTCGCCGTACTCTCTGGGGGCCAGGGCCTGCCCAACCTTTTCTTTGTCCCCCATTTTTCTTCCCTCTTTTATTCTCTCAATTCCGAATGCTCGGGACGATTTATAACTTTTTTGAGACCCCTGGGAAAAAAGCTAAAATAGTTCCTAGAACCCATAATTAACGGTGAAAGCGATGAAGGTACAGGATCAGATAGTGTTCACGGCGCGTCACGGGGACTGGAAAGTAGCGGACAGACTCCTCGATATGGAAGATGAGAAGGTGGCTCACTTCATAGCGAGCATCACCAACACGGTCAACGCGAAGATACCGGAATACCTCACTGAGGTTATGAACGTCGCGGGGATAGCAAGCCTCACTGAGGAGCTGGCAGGGAAGGACCTGACCGATGCAGTTGTGGCCCTTAAATCCCCGGGAACCGCGAGGAAGCTGGGCCAGCTCGTCTTTGAAGACGACAAGAAGCTCAAAAAGCACCTCGTTGAAGTTGCCAAGGCGCTCCTCGTTAGGAAGGTTCTCTCCACGAAAGTCTCCGTTGACTACCCCGAAGGGCCGCTGAGCGAGGTCAAGATAGACTTCCCCTACGACGAGGATCACATCAACTTTACGGCGTTCCACGTCAGCTCGGAGCACGCCAATTGGAGGGCCGTCAGGAGGCTCATTATCGACGACAAGACGCCAATGGCCGACGTCGCAAGGCTCCTCGCGAGCATAAACGAGAGCATAACCCTGAAGCTCCCTGTCTATGCGGGCATCGATGTGGATGGCATAGACGCGTGGTTCGGTGAGTTCAAGAAGGTTAAAAAGTCCGAGATCCCAGCCGTCGTCGAGAAATACCTGGAATTCCCTGCGGAGGACTACGCTCCCAAGCCCTTCGCTGAGCACGCCCGCGTTTACGCCCTGAGAAAGGCCCTGGAGAAGATAGGCCTGCCCCTCGACGTTCCGGCCAAGAGCCTTGAGAAGTACCTGGAGAAGAAGTGAACCAGAGGAGAGTGATGAAGCCGAGGACACCCGAGCGGTGCCCCAGCCGCTATGAGGAGTCTTCGCTTCGCTGATTCCTCTTTTTGGGGGTGGAAAAATGAAGGAGACCGTCTTTACTGAAAGGGCGCCTAAGCCCATCGGCCCCTACAGCCAGGGGGTCGTCGCGGAGGGGAGGCTCCTCTTCGTTTCCGGCCAGATACCCATAGACCCCGAAACGGGAGAACTCGTGGAGGGGGACATAGAGGAGCAGGCCAGGAGGGCCATTGAGAACCTCCTGGCCGTGGTCGAGGCCGCTGGAGGAAGTGCCGAGAACGTGGTGAAGGTCACGGTTTACCTCATGGACATGGCCGACTACGCCAGGTTCAACGAGGTTTACGAGCACTACTTCTCCAGCTCTAAGCCCGCCAGGGCGGTTGTTGAGGTCTCAAACCTGCCCAAGGGCGTGGCGGTTGAGATAGAGGCCATCGCCGTCCTCTGAGTCTTTTTCTGTTTTTATAGATCGAGAAGGTGAAAGCATGGACGTCGTGAGAATCAGAAGGGAGCTGCTCGAATACCTCTTGGAGCTGGCCCGCGAGTTCTACCCAAACGAGTTCGCCGGCTTCCTGAGGGAAAAGGACGGGGTCTTTGAGGAGGTTCTCATAGCCCCCAACCCCTGCTTCGGCAGGAGTTCAGCTTTCTTCGACACGTTGATGCTGCCCTACGACAGGAGCATAAAGGGAACCGTCCATTCGCATCCTGGGCCAAGCGCCAGGCCCTCCCAGGCTGACCTCCACTTCTTCTCGAAGTTCGGAGGGGTTCACCTGATAATAGCGTACCCCTTCACGGAAGACACCGTTAGAGCGTACCTGAACAACGGCGAGCGCATCAGGGTGGAAGTTGTGGACTGAGGCTGTAAGCAGGAATAAACGGAATAAACGCTAGTTCATGTGAAAATTCTTAAAAGGCAATCCACATTAAGATTTCTGGTGTTGAACATGAAGGTGCGTGACTTCCTTGACAAGTTGGACGATAAGCAGAAGAGGACAGTAATGCGGTGTTTTGAGACATGCAGCATACCAGACCTCGACAGGGAAGTGGACATTCAAGTCGATGACGAAATGATGAAATTCCTAAAGGCAATATCCAACCCCCTAAGGTTTAGGATACTCAAGCTCCTGAAGGATAACTGGATGTGCGTGTGCCTGATATCCAAGATACTCGAGCAGGACCAGACCCTGATCAGCCACCACCTCCGCACCCTTAAGGCGCTGAACATTATAGAGGAGCGCAAGGAGGGCAAGATGCATTTCTACAGAACAAGAAGCGAAGTCATTGAAAAATACCTCTCAAAGGTCAAAACCGACCTGGTGTGAGGGTATGAACGAGCACCAGCAAAGGGTTGACGAGCTGATCAGGGAATTTGGGGGATACTGGAACCCCTTTGAGATGCTGGCGGCGCTGATGGAAGAGATCGGTGAGCTGGCAGATGAACTCCTGAAGATTGAAGGGATTAAAGAAAACGGTGACCCCGAAAAACTGAGGGAGGAGCTCGGCGACGTCATGTTTGCCCTCTCCTGCATAGCCAACTACTACAACGTGGATCTGCTGAATGCCCTGGAGGAAAGCGTAAGGAAATATCGGGAACGTGACGGGGACCGATGGAGTGGCACAGATGGATAAAATGTCCCCATGTATCTACCTTCTTTTATAACATAATGGCTTTGACATGACCTGGTTTTGGTGTCACGGACTTCACTTTGAATAACTCAGTGGTTGGAAATCATCCAAATTATCGAAACATTTTTATAATTGAAAACACAAACTCCAACACACTAGTTTAGAGGTGATGATAATGGCCAATAAAATACATGAGATAGATATAAAAATCCTGAAGCTTCTCTCCAAGAACGCTCGCCTTACCTACAAGGAGCTCGCGGAGATTCTCGGTACCACCAGACAGAGGGTATCAAGGAGAATGGAGCGGCTGGAAAGAACTGGCATAATAAAGAAGTACACTGTCATACCTGATTACAACGCTCTCGGCTACGTTCACGTAATCTTGGGAATAACCATCAAGCCGTCAGTCAACATCGATGAGGTAATCCCCATCCTGCTCGAGGATGACAACATCAAGATAGTCCAGCGCGCCATCGGTTCTCACAGCCTGGTTGTTCACATCGTTGGTCCAAAAGACTTCAAGGAGCTTGAGAGGATTATCTCAGAGGTCTCCAGGAAGATACCGGGAATCGACAAACTGGACATAACCTTCGTGACGGAGACCGTCAAGTTTGAGGTTCTTTGATTTTTCTATACTTCCTTCGTCAACCGCCGAGAGAAAGGATAATAAATGCCCCTCAGCACTTCTTCCCCAAGGTGGCAACGATGCTCGAGAGAATCATCATGGACTTGACAGTGGTCGCTGGGCTTGGCGTGGCATCATACCGGCTCAACGCCCTCGACGCAAAGGGCGCCGCAGCGGCGGCAGCGCTGGGGCTTCTAGTCATAGAGCTCGGTGGGATTTATCCGTTCCTGGCCATGGTAGCCTTTGTTGTCATGGGCGTTCTAGCAACCAAGTATCGGTTTAGGGAGAAGCTCAAGCTCGGCGCGGCCCAGAGCAGGAACGGAGTCCGTAGCTGGGGCAACGTCCTTGGAAACGGCCTCGCCGCGGCCATCTTTCTGGTCTTCGAACAGCTGTCTCGGATGGATGTTTTCTGGGCGGCCACGTTTGCGGCCATTGCAACCGCGAACGGTGATACACTCGCCAGCGAGCTTGGGAAGGTCTTTGGAAGGCGCCCGAAACTGATAACCAACTTTAAACCAGCCAGCCCTGGAACAAACGGTGCCATATCGTTGGAAGGTGAGCTCTTCGCCTTGGCTGGAGCTCTGGCAATAGCGCTTTTTGCCCTCCCGCTGACCTCTGAGAAAGCCATTATGCTCCTCGCGGTGACCCTGGGTGGTTTCATCGGGGTCAACCTGGACAGCCTAATAGGTGCCACCCTGGAGGAAAAGGGCATCACAGACAACAACTCCACCAATTTCCTGGCCTCGCTCTTTGGAGGCTTCATAGGGGCCGGCCTGTTCTACGTCATGGCCGGGGCGTGAGGTTTTAAAACTCCTTATGGAATTCTTCCCCGGCGGATGATGAATACGGCGGATTCCCGAACGGTGATGACGACCTTAGGGCCTGACGCCTTACCCCAGAGCAACCACAAATTGAAGAAAAGAACAAAAACTCAGTTCTCTTCCTCTCCCTTCCTTACGTATTCTTCGTAAACTTCCCAGAGGGACACGAGCGCCGCGGGGATTCCGTGCTCCGTGGCAAAGGTCATGTAGGGGGCAAGGTCAACAACGTAGTCCGCGAACCTGAACAGCCCCCGCGGGATGCCCTCGCGGGAGCCCACGAAGATGACGACTTCCTTTGCGTAGAACATGTCCTTGCCGAGCTTATCCTTTACCTCTGCGAGCGTCGGCCCCTTGGGGTCGGTGATGATAAGCAGCCTTTTGTTTCTCCTCTTGTCCCTTACGACCTGATAAAGGTCCCATACTGAGACCGGAACCTTCTCAACCTTCCACGGATACGCCTCACGCTGTATTCTGTGCCTGCTCTCCTGGCCAACCTTGACGCCTTTGATGAACTCCCCCAGCTCGAAGGCGTCCATCTTCTCCTTGGGAGCGATAATGAGTTCCTTAACCTCAAATGCCTGGGCAGCCCTTCCTATCTTCTCACCAAAAGACCTGCAGGCCTTATAGTCCCCCCAGTACGGCATCTGAACCACTGTGACCTTGCGGAAGAGCTCCCTCGCGTCCCTCTTGTCGGGGGTGAACTTCCTGAACTCCTCGCCGGGGAGAACCGATATGTACGCGCTGTCCCCGATAATCTCGACCTGGACAATCTTGTCCGGCCAGCTCAGGTTCACGTCGGCTCCCGTGAGCTCGCACACCTTCGCCCCAAGCTCCCTGTTGACGTCGATGCTTGAGAATCCGTGTTTTCCGCGCCTCTTTGTCTTCACGGCAAAGGTTTCGTTTTCCCCTATGAGCGGGGCCACTTTCTCAGCGGTCTCAACGATCTTCTCAAGCTCGGCAGGAACCTCCACGAGGACAGGGATCACCCTTTCAACCTCGGGAATGCCGAGCATCACCTCGCCCGCGTTCTCGTCCTCGCTCTCCACGATGACGAGTCCGTAGTAGCCCATAGGAGACGCCCACACCTTTGCGTCCGGAAGTGCCTCCGTGATATAGTTGGCCGCCACGCTCTCCATACCCTTCTGGGTCTTCACGAGAAACTTCACACCCTCACCCCCAGAGAACACTCGCGGGGGTATTTAAAAGCATGTGGGACGCGGCAGAAGACCGGAGAATAGAGAATTGAGAGGCCATCAGGCCTCCGGCTCGGCGAGAACCTTGATCTTCCTGATCTCGGCCCTCTTGATCGGGTAGATCTTCCTGGCTTCCTTGGCCATCTCGGCGGCCATCTTGCCGCTGACGGCCTCAAGAACGAAGTCCTTGTAGTTAAGCTCCTCGGCCTTCTTGTAGATGATGTCCCTGATGATCTCCCTGATGGCCCTCTCCTGGCTGGTCTGAATCCTGCGGTAGGCGATGACCATGCCCATGACGCGGAGCTTGTAGCCGTCCTTGGTGGTGACGTTGTAGATGCCGTCAACGCGGGTTGTCCTCCTCCTGACGAGGCTCCTTATGTAGCTCCTCGAGAGGGTGTGGCCCTTGAACTTGGTGTAGGCGTTCTGGCCCTTGACGTCGTAGACCTGGAAGTAGAGCTTGACCTGGCCCTTGGTGAAGTCGCCGGTGAGGTCCTTGAGGGTGGTCTCGATGACCCTTCCTATGACCTTCTCCGGCTCGTCGGCCGGGGTAAGGCCTATCTCCTTGCTCCCGAAGAAGTCCGGAGCGTAAACTATATACCACTCCTTGCTCTTCCACTTATCCTTGGTAGCGGCAGCCTTCTTCCTTGGGTTAACTTTTGCCATCTTAACACCTCCACTTCACACCTTTTCGGTCACATCTTCGGCGATTTTGATTGAAAACACCAAATCGTCCAGCGCTTTGATGAGTGTTTCAATCTCACCTGAGTATTTAACCTTTGTTATAACGTCCCCATTTTCCCATCGGGTCAGCACATTTAAACTTTTCTTTAGGCCACTTGGGATGCTGGCGTTGTCCACTTCCAGAGCACAGGCTATCGCCTTTGCCCGCTCCTCGCTCCCGTAGTGCCAGATGATTTTCGCCGCTGCTTCAACCTGCACCGTCCCTGCCCTCCTTGAGCTGTCTTCCAAGGGCCTCGTTGAAGAGCCTGATAAACTCGTCTACCTTGTCCTTGGGGAAGCGGATTCCAGCGGCTATGGCGTGTCCACCACCCTCGCCGCCGAGTTTTTCTGCCACTTCCCTCAGCGCTTCTCCAAGGTGGTAGCCCTTTTCCAGCGCCTTCTCGGTTGTCCTTGCTGAGCCCTTCACGAGGCTCTCGTCCTCGTCACTGTCGGCCAGCACAACGACCGGCTTCTCCGGGTCGACCAGCCCGGCGTTTATCGCTATGTTGGCGGCGATGCCAACGAGCGTGTCCCTGATGTTCTTGCCCGCGTAGAAGACGTAGGCGTGCTCTCCTTCGTCAGCCATGCTCCAGTTCTGGATTATGAACTTCCTGGCCTCTATCTGTTCCCGCTTGTAGTCGTCGAGCATCTTCCTGGCGCGCCTGTAGGCGTCCTCATCGCCGAGGCAGATTGCAACGCCCAGCGCGCCGGCGTTCAGCCTGCCGGTGGCATTGAGGAGAGTGGCAAATTCCCTCGCTTCGTGCCTGGGGTCGCCCTCCGGGTAGAGGGGGCTCACCACCACATCGCCGATGAGCCGGTCTATTGCCTCCTTTGGGGCGCCGTGCTTGATGAGGTGTACCACAAGAGCGTCGTGGAGCTTTCGCTTCTCCTCCTCGCGGAGCTGCCAGTACTTCATGTCCGGGTCAAAGCCCTTGGCCCTGAGGAACTCTATTGCCTTCCGCTCATCGCCGGTTATCTCGGGAATCTCCGGGTTGGTGGAATAGGCCAGCATCTGGTACAGGGGGCGGCTTTCATGCCCGAAGAGGCGGAGCTCCTTTCTAACCTCCAGAACGCCAAGCCCTTTCCCGTCCTCGATGATGTCCAGGTTCATGCCGTGGAAGGTTCCGTCTACCTCCTGCATGTCACCGACGGCCCCAACGAGTGCAATGTATGCAAGATCCTTGTTTTTCTCGTTCATCTCCCTGGCAACGAAGTAGGCAACGCCCGAGCCGCTCAAATCGCGAACGCTGTTGGCTCCAAAGGGAACTGGATTGACTAGCAGGTGAGAATCTGTGGAAAACCCATCCTTCTCCGGCGGGTGGTGGTCGGCAACGACAACGGTCGCTCCCTCTAGGTGCTTCTCAATGACTCCGATTGAGCCGCTCCCGAGGTCGCTGAAGACGTATATCCTGTGCTGCTCTGATGCAAGCTCCCGAATAAGATCCTCGCTGACCTGTTTGACAATGCTGAGCTGAAACTTACCGCCCTCCCTGACAACGGCCTTGGCAAGAATAGCACCCGCAGTTATTCCGTCAGCATCTCTGTGGGAGATTATCCTTATGGTGTGCCCTAGCTCGATGTGCATCTTGATGAGCTCTGCTCCTTCACGGGCCTTCTCCAAGAAAGCGCCCTTGTCCATTTTACCACCTTATAAGAAGGAAAGGGAATCAGCGGACCAGGAGCTTGGCCTGCTCCGGATCGTAGCGCCACTTCGCTGGCAGCTTGCCAGTTCTCCTGTAGTACTTGACGAGGCGCCTGATCTTGCTCTCGGTGAGCTGGAGACCGCGCCTTGAGTGCTTGTCCTTCGGGTGCTGTTCGAGGTGCTTCCTGAGCTTGACGGCCTTCCTGATGAGGGCCATAAGGTCCTCCGGAATCTCAGGAGCGAGGCCGTTCTCCTCGAGTATCTTGGTTATCTTCTTGCCGGTTATGAGTTTGACGCTCGGAATGCCGTACTGGTCCCTGAGGATGGTTCCTATCATGGCGGCGCTGTAGCCTTCCTTCCTGAGCTTGATAACGAGCCCTTCAACCTCCTCCGCCGTGTACTCTACCCAGGTCGGCGGAGCGGTCCTCGGTGGCCTCTTAGAACCAGACTTACCTCTCTTTCTCGCGTGTATCCTTGCCATATCATACACCTCCTGGTGACGGCCAGCTCCCGCCAGCCGCCCCTTCGCGTTGGGAATTGAGGGGAGGTTTAAAAAGGTTTGCCCGTGGTATTTACGAGACAAAAAAGTTTTAAGTAAACGAATTAAAATAGTTACATGCGGACCTTGAGAGACCTCCCGCCCTCCGAAGTGGAGAGAATACAGGAACGCGCCCGCCAACTTCGTGAATCTGGGATGAGCTACCTAAGGATTACAAGAGAATTGGCTGAGGAGTTCAAGGTTTCCCTCTCAAAGGCAACCGTGCTACGGTGGTGCAAGGGAACACACAACACCTTCAACAGAACAAAGCGCATTAATTTAAGCCCCTCCCCCGGACTGGCTTATATAATCGGAGTGTATCTCGGTGATGCCTCCATCAGTAACAGGAATTACCAATACAGAGTCCGCCTGAAAGTCGTGGATAAAGATTTCGCCGAGAGTTTTGAGAAAGCGCTGAAATCAATAGGGGCAAATCCCAGAACCGGCCTTGAGCACAACAGTGGCAGAACAGACAGATGGTGGGTGGAGGTTACCAACAAGGAACTGTTCATGTTCTTGAAAGGGCCAAAGGAACAGCTCTTTGAGATTGCTAGGGTGTATCCACGGGAATTTTTGAGGGGATTTTTTGACAGTGAAGGAAGTGTTTTTGTAGATAAAAAAGATCCAAGAAGAACCACCGTTGTGGCAGATAACTATAATACAGAAGTCCTCAAACTCTGCAAGGAGTTATTAAGAACCCTGGGAATTCACTCGACAATATATTTGGTCAAGAAAAAAGGCACAAAAGTTATGATTCGAGGACAAGAATATCAGTACAACAACGACCTTTACAGGATTAGTATCCACAGAAGAACTAGTGTTGCAAGGTTCGCGGAGAAGATAGGCTTCTCAATCTCACGAAAACAAGAGAAACTAGAAACCTTCCTCGAAGCTTTTTACTCACACACATCCGAAAAAGATTACCACAAAACTAAGTCGTATAGCGGGGGGAGGATTTGAACCTCCGACCTCCGGGTTATGAGCCCGGCGGGCACTCCTAGCTGCCCCACCCCGCTGCTCGACCCGTTACTTACTAGTAAGAAGTCGATTTATAAAGTTTGCGGTTTATAATCTCCA
>DRGF01000138.1 GCA_011050175.1 Thermococcus sp.
GAGAAGGCGTAGCTGGTGAGCCAGTAGCTTATGCCGTTCTCGCTGATGCCGGCCTTGAAGAGGTCGCTCTGGGTCAAAGCCCAGTTGGTCATGAAGCCGCCGTAGCTTATGCCCGTTATTCCAACGCGCTCCCTGTCGGCCTGCGGTTCGAGCTTAAAGAACTCCCCGATGCCGTTCATTATGTCCTCAAAGTCTTCTAAGCCAGTCCTCTCAAGGACGCGGAGCGCAAAATCCTCATCGTAGCCGTTGCTTCCGCGCGGGTTTACGAAGACAACGTAGTAGCCCTTGTTCGCCATCAGCTGCATCTCGTAGACGAAGCGGTGGCCGTACATGCCCTTAGGCCCGCCGTGGACGAAGACTATCACCGGGGCCTTCTCGTCCTCTTTCAGCTCCGGTTTGAGGTACCAGCCGTCTATGTCGAGGTCTTTGCTCTTGAAGCGAAAGTGTCTCGGCTCGAAGGTCTTGAGCTTGGCAAATATCGGCCCGTTGTAGTCGGTCAGCTGTTTCAGCTCGCCGTCGTAGAGGTAGAGCTCGCCTGTCCTCGTGGCGGTCATGATGAGGAGCAACGCCTTTCCGTCGCTGACGTCGAACCCGTAAATCCAGTGGTCGCCGGCGACAACGCGCTCGGCCTTCCCGTCCCAGAGCCAGAGGTTCACCCTGCCGGCGTCCGGAGTGAGGAAGTAGACCCTGCCGTCGGTGAGCTTTGCGTCGTAGACATCGAGCGGGCCCTCGTAGACTGGCTTAAGCTCACCGTCCCAGATGTAGAGCCACTCGTGCTCGCTGATGTACTTCTTCTCCTTCTTGCCCCTGAGGAGGAGGGCCTTTCCGTCGGAGTCAACCGCCTCAAAGGAGATCCTCTCGAAGAGCTTCTCCTCCTCTCCGTCCTTCCAGAGTATTATGTCGTAGAACTTGGAGAGGGCGGGCTTGCTCCCCTCGCGGTGCGGGACGTTGACGACTATGGCATCACCGTGCCAGAGGCCGGAGCTGAAGCGGGGCTTCCCGAACTGCTCAATTATCTCCTCGCTTTCAGTGTCGAGAACCCAGAAGGTAGTCTTCTCCCCGTCGAAGAATCCCATGCTGTCGAACCAGACCGGGACGTCGTCGTCGAAGACGAAGTCCTCATCGTCCCTCCTCTTGAAGCCAACGACCAGAAGCCTCCTCGAATCGTCGTTCCACTGCATTGAGCGGACGTTTTTGGCGGAGAGAACCTTCTTGGCGCTCAGGGTTTGAACGTCGGCCACCCATATCTCGGTCTCCTTCTTTTCCTCGTTAAAGCGAGTGAAGGCGAGCTTTCTGCCGTCGGGAGAAATCCTCGGCATGGAGGCGTTCTCGATGAAGCGCCTTGAGCCGGTTTCAAGGTCTTCAACAACCACGGTGCTCTCGTATCTGTTGTCCTTCATGTTGGCCTTCGTCAGGGTGTAGGCGACGAGGTTTCCCCTTATCCTCGGGTCGCCTAGATAGGCGAACTTAGAAAAGGTCTCGTGGTTCCATTCGATGCTGCTCATAACGCTATCACCTATCTAGTAGAGAGCCTTAAAAGTATATAAGCCTAACTCACTCGCCAGGTGGGAGAATGAGGGAGGAACACGCCGTTGGAATCATCCTGGCCGCTGGAATACTGATTTCACTCATTTTCAGAACATACGCCGGAGTGGCAGTAGCGGCCGTCGGAATACCCCTCTACCTCGCATACGTTGCCCGGCAGCAGAACATCCTGGCAAAGTCCAGGCTCCTGGACAGAGACCTCCTCATCATGATGGGGATAGCGGTTGTTGTCATACTCGTCTTCGACTACCTCTGGGACCCGAGGATGGGCCTGATAGCGATGGCGGTTGTAATACCCATCCTGGCCCTCTACGCAGACAGACTAAAGGCGGGAAAGAAGGCGCAGAAGGCCCGATAGCTGGCCGGTTCTCTTGTAAACCCTGACCTCGCTCTTCATATCCTCCAAAAAGCCTTCGTCGAGCCCAAACTTCTCCCTAACGCGGCGTGAGATGTAGTTGTTGTTCAGGAACAGCATGGCCATTGCAGAGGTGAGGTTCTTCGGCTTTCTCCAGTCGGACTTTTCAAAATCTATCAGCCAGACCCTCTCGCCGACTATTATATGTTTCCCCCCCTGAATCTGCCCGTGGTCAAGGCCAAGCCTGTCGAGAAGGGCTGTTTTCTCGACTATCTCGAAGATGTGCCGCTTTTCGATGTCCGCGTATAGAACCATTTCACCCCCCGCAAACTCCCGAACCAGGTACTCAATGCCCTCGAAGACCCCGTAAGTCACGAGCGGAGGGGTTATCCCAAAGGGGGCCACCGCCCGGATGATTTCGGCCTCCCTGGCGAAGTTCTGCCTTGGAGAGTCCGGCCGCTGGAGCTTAATGATGACGTTTTTTTCATCTAAGTGGGCGCAGAAGATGAGACTCGTGGTTCCCTTGGCGTAGGGCCGAATCTCCCCGAATCCAAGCCCTTCCAGGTGAGAGTAAAACCGCTCCAATTGAGCTTCGCTTATCAAGTGGTCGAACATAGGCCTCGATAAGCTTAAATACTCTGCCGATAAAATACTTTTGGTGGTAGCCATGGTGACAGCTTTTATTTTGATGGTGACGGCCGCTGGAAAAGAAAGGGAAGTTATGGAAAAGCTTCTGGCCATGCCGGAGGTTAAGGAGGCTTACGTGGTCTATGGCGAATACGACCTCGTCGTAAAAGTCGAAACCGACACCCTCAAGGGCCTCGACCAGTTCATAACCGAAAAGATAAGGAAGATGACCGAAATCCAGATGACCTCGACGATGATAGCCATCTGATTCTCTCGTTCTTCCTCTTGCTATTCTTCGGGCAATTAATGAAGAAGACAGAGGCATCACTTGTTCATCATGAGCCTTATTCTCTCCGCGGCATCTTTGGCCTTGTCGGATATGTTGCTGAGAGTCCTGGCGATGTTGAGGATATATAAGCCGTCGCCCCAGCTCATCGAGTCCGCGTTCTCAAAGACGAGCCGCATGAGCTTCGTGTCGAGGCCGTCTATCTTGTTCTCAACACTCTCAATCTGCCTGATTATTTCATACTCCCTTTCTATCTCGCCCTCAGCAAATCCGCTCTCTATAACACGGTCCATCTGGACTATGGCCTCGTGAACGAGCTTTGCAGCCTTGATGCTCTCAGTCCCCATTTCAAGGATTATGCTCTTAATCTCCTCCGGGGCGCAGTCGGGCTTCTTGACGAGCAGCCACTTGGCGGTGTCCTCGGCGGCATCCGCAACCTTGTCCTGCATGTGGAGGTAGATAAGAACGTCCTCCCTCGCGACCGCCATCATTAGCTTCGAACTCAGGGAGTCGCGGATTTCTTCCTTTATCCTGTCTGCAACGTCCTCAAGCCTGTCCACCTCAGTGGCAAACTTCTTCATTCCCTCGTAGTCGCACGCGTACCACGCCTGGAGCGCCTTCTCAAGGGTTTCCACCGTGGTGAGCACGACGTCTGCGTGCTTTATGAGGGGCTTGAAAGGGCTCTTTGCGAAGAGCTTCGTCCATACCTGCATGATATCACCCCACGATCATAAGGACCTTGAATATGGCCGCGCTTATCAGTCCAGCGACCGGAACGGTAACGAACCAGGAGATTATTATATCCCTAACGATGTCCTTGTTTATTGCCTTTACTCCCCTTGCGAGGCCTATTCCTATGACCGCGCCGACCACCGTGTGGGTCGTCGAGATGGGCAGTCCAAGCCAGCTGGCGGCGAGGACAACGGTTGCCGCCGAAAAGTCGATGGTGAAGCCGCGCGTGTTGGTGAGCTCGGTTATCTTCTTGCCGACCGTTTCCATGACCCTGTAACCGTAGGTGGCAACACCGACCGCGATTCCAAGACCGCCCATGGCGAGTATCCACCTGGGAACGGGAACCTGCATGCCGCCGAGGCCCATAGTGGCCACCGCGTAAACCGCCGCAACAGGGCCTATGGCGTTGGCCACGTCGTTGGCACCATGGGCGAGGGCAACGTAGGCAGAAGTAACCACCTGCGCCTTCCTGAATATCGCCTCAACGCCGATGAAGGGGTCGCTGCTCGGGAAGCGGAGCTTTATCAGGAGGTACGTTACCGCGAACACGATTATACCCAGCGGGACGCCGTACATCAAAACTCCAGTCTTGAGGTCATTCCCGTGGAGAACCTTGATGTAGAACATGGTTCCAATGACGACGAACGCCAGCCCAATCCAGAAGGGGGACCATATCCTGGCACTCCTGACAGGGTCCTTTCTCTCAAAGATACTCTTTGTGAAGACCTTAAATATGAAGTATGCCATTATGGCACCGACTATCGGCGAGAGGATCCAGCTGAGGACGACCTGGCCCATCTTGCCCCAGTTAACTATCTCGGTACCAGCATAAACTACTCCGTAACCGGCTATTCCACCGATGATTGCGTGTGTCGTCGAGACGGGCAGGCCGAACTTGGTCGCTATGATGAGCCATATCGTGGCCGCTAGAAGGGCCGCAACGGAGCCGTATACGAGGACCATCGGGTCGGTTATCATCGTCGGGTCGAGGATGCCCTTCCTTATCGTTTCGGTGACGCTCTTTCCGAAGAAGTACGCGCCCGCGAACTCAAGGACGCCGGCTATTATAACGGCCTGCTTCGGGGTTATCGCCTTCGCACCGACGGCGGTGCTCATGGAGTTCGCGGCATCATTCGCACCTATTGCCCATGCCATCGCAAGCCCAATGACGATTGTTATCAGCAGCCATGGATCCATCCCTACCACCGGGGAGAAATACAGAGTGCGTTATAAATATCTTGCCGCAGTAGAATATAGTCAGCTACCATCCACTATATAGAACCAAATAGAATAAAAGGAAAATGTCAGGGTTCGACCTTAACGGGCTCAACGCTTATGTTGCCCCCAGCCATCATCCCAAGCCGGACGTAGTGGTAGAAGCCCCCTTCCTCCGGCTTAACGTAGAGGGGAGCTCCTCCGGCGCCGGTTATTATGTAGTGGACTCCCTCGACGGTTCCGTTCCAGAACATGTGGATGTGGCTGAAGACTCCAAAGGCGTTGTATTCTTTCATCAGCTCCAGCAACCTCTTCCCATCCGCGGGGTTCATGCCGTGGTCCCCGCCAGGTCTTGGGTCCGCAGGCGGGGCGTGCATCACTATCACGGGCCTTCTGCCGCTTGCCCTGGCGCTTTCAAGCTCTTTCTGAAGCCAGTCCCACTGCTCGTCGCTCAGCCCGTAGTCGTTTCTGATGTTGTTCATGAAGATGTAGTGATAGTCCCCGAGGGCGAAGGAGTAATCCGTCGGTCCGAAGAACATGTGGTAGATGTTTATGCCCTCTCCAATGTACTCGTGGTTGCCGACGGCGATGAATACCGGCTTGTCCCACTTCCATTCCTCAAGCAGGGCCGCCCACTCGTCAACCTTGCCCGAATAAACGAGGTCTCCGCCATCGATGATGAAGACCCCCTCGTCCGCGTTCATCTCATCCCTTATCTTGAGGAACACTTCGGGAACTTCTTTTCTGCCGTCCGGCCTGTGGTCGCCAAAGGCCAGAACCTTGTACTCCCCAACCTCCTTTGGAGTGATGCTGAAGGAAGTCTCAGATGTCGTTATTCTAACCCACGTATCCCCGGTTTCAGCCCCTTCGGGCAGGTTCAGCACCGCAGGGTTGGTGTTCTCGATAACGTAGGTCAGCCCAACGTTCTTCGGGTCTTTGACTTCAACGCTGACGTTGAAGCCGAGGGCGTGGATGTAAACTGTGGAGCCGTTGACGAGCCTGATAAAGCCGCCCTTCACGGTAACGTTTTCGCCCTCAACGACGCGCCAGTAGTAAATGAACGGCTCCTTTGCCCTGAAAGAGTCGAGGTACCAGTGTTCACCTTCATCTGGAACCCCGTTCCAGTTGTTGTCCCCTATGACCTTAACAACGATTCCCTCAAACTCGCCGCTCCTGATGACGTCGTCAAGATTTATCTCACCGCCCTCAGCAAGTTCCAGCGCATACTCAACCGCCGCACCGGCGCCGGCCTTGCTGGTGCCCGTGAAAACGAAGCGGGCCTTTCCACCCTCGTTGAAGGCAACGAAGATTCCCTTGTCAGGGCCGACGAACTTGACTCCAAGCCTGTAAACGATGTAGCCGAAATAGTCGTTGACCGTTATGAGTATCGGCTTTCCCTTCAGCAAAGCTCTGGCGTCCTCCGGAGAGAGTATGGCAACGCCCCCCTCGTACTGGCTCGCCGGGAGTACCTGGGCGTCGGGGAAGTAGTGCTTCGCGAGGTCCTCATAGCCCTCGCTGACGTAGACCTTTGAGACGTCCGCCAGGCCCTTCCACTGCGCTAAAACCTGGCCCTTTTCGAGGCTTCCAAAGTCGATTCCCCCCGCAGGAGAACCGGTAGTGGAAGTCCCTCCGGGCGTTTCCTGGCCTATACAGCCGGAAGCGACCACGATAAAAATCAGGAGAATTCCAAAAACGGCTTTCCTCATCGCCTTCACCTCCCCGAAGTAGGGGGCCGAAGCTTTAAAGCACTTTCCATGTGGGACGTAACTCGGCAGATTTAAATAACATTGACCCAAATGTAAAATCGGTGATACCATGTTCGTCGGGCACTACAAAGATGTTCCGGAAAAGGACACCGGTTTTGAAGGTGTGACCATAAGGTGGCTCGTCTCTCCGAAGCTTGGCGCCAAGAACTTCGCAATGCGCTATTTCGTCCTCAAGAAAGGCGCCGAAATCCCAATACACCAGCACGACTGGGAGCACGAGATTTTCATCGTGAAGGGGGAGGGAATAATAACCAACGGAAAGGAGGAGCACCACGTTACGGCCGGGAACTTCCTCTACGTCCCGCCCAACGAGCCCCACGGCTACAAAGCAACGGGGGAGACCCTTGAGTTCCTCTGCCTCATTCCCGCCAAGAAGGAGGCCATCCCAGAGGACGAGTGGTGACGTGACTCTGTCAGGTTCTCCGGGTCTTTTCTCTTCTTTCAAAAGAATTAAGAACATTCTAAGGCCAGCCGCTCTCAGGCGTTCATTCAAGGCTGCCGAGCAGGTAGGTGGCCGTGGCGCGCTTAACCTCCGCCCGAACGAGCTCCCCAGCCTCGCCGGAGTCGAGGATTATGTCCTTGTAGTTGAAAGTCCTGCCCTCAATTCCACCCTTCTTGCCCTCACCATGGACGAGAA
Organism: Thermococcus sp.; assembly: GCA_011050175.1. Taxonomy (GTDB): domain Archaea; phylum Methanobacteriota_B; class Thermococci; order Thermococcales; family Thermococcaceae; genus Thermococcus. The sequence goes on from DRGF01000138.1 coordinate 7,164, forward strand.
CCTCGACGGTTTTTCCTACATAGTCCTGATTTATCTCGTAGGCGACCTGAAGCCTGAGCCTGTGGAGAATGCGTGAGCGCTCCTTGGCCTTCCAGCCCGGAATCTGCTTCCACTTCGCCGCTATCGTTCCGGGCCTCGGTGAGTAGCGCGAGACGTTTATCTTGTCCGGCCTAACCCTCTTAACCAGCTCGACGGTGTTCTGGAAGGCCTCATCAGTTTCTCCCGGGAAGCCGACTATGATGTCGGTATTGAGGTTCAGCCCGGGGACTTTCTTCCTGAACTCGTTAACTATCTCCTCGAACTCCTCCACAGTGTAAGTCCTCCCCATCCTCCGCAAGACTTCGTTGTCTCCGCTCTGGACGGGCAGGTGAAGGAACTTGTAGACCTTTTCGTCCTGATAAGCATCAATAAGCTCATCGAGGATTTTAATCGCGTGGTTTGGGTTCATCATGCCGACCCTGACGCGGAACTCCCCCTCGATGGCAGTTATCTCGTCGAGGAGCTCTGCAAGATTCGTCCCGATGTCAAAACCGTAGCAACCGGTGTCCTCGCTGGAAAGCTGTATCTCCCTATAACCTCTCGCTATGGCCTCCTTAACCCACTTGACGACGAGTTCAGGCTTGTAGCTCTTGAGAACACCCCTCGCAAAGCGGGTCGCGCAGTATGTGCACCCGTTGAGACAGCCCTCGCTTATGGGCACGACAAAGGCGACGCCGTTTTTCCAGAGGCGGGGCAGTTCGAGCTTGTCTATGCTCCTCTCGCGCCAGCCCTCAACGCTCACAAGCTTTCCACCGCTCTCCGCCACGCTTACTGCCTCGGCTATCCTGTCAATGCTCTTGACGCCGAGTATCCCCGAAACGCGTGAATCTATAACATCTGGATTGACGTGGACGAGACATCCGGTAACTATGACCCTCTTTCCGGAGTTGATGAGCTCCTTTATCCTCTCGCGCATGTGCTTCTCCGTCGGGTCCTTAACAGCGCAGGTGTTGACCACGACGTAGTCTGCACTATCCGGAGTCTCGGCTAACTCATAGCCAGCCCTAAGGAGGATTGCCTCCATAATTTCGGCGTCCGCTTTGTTTCTCGTGCACCCGTAGGTCTCAACGTGAACCCTTGTCATCGGGCCTGGCTGGGTTAAGATGTTTAAAAAGGGTGCGGTTCAGGAGTGGGTATTAAACAGCGCCCATCATGCTCAAAAGCACGAAGAGAGCGACAAAGAGAAAAGCGGCCACGAGCGTTAGTTTTTCCCGTATCCACTCGCGGGGCCGGTTAAAGTACCGCATGACAAGAAATGAAACTGAGCAGACTATGAGAACTGGAATAAGCGCGGAAAGGGCCATGAACGCAACGTCGGGGAGATACCTGTCAAGTCCGATGGTATCGAAGAGGGCCACCGTCCAGTAGAGCGCAAAGGGAGACAGAAGAACCAGAGCCCCAACCACAGCCCCAATCACTAAGGAGCCCTCATCCATGAGACCACCAGGAAATATTAATACAATGCACTAAAAACGTTTTGCAGAACAGCAGGTAAGAATAAGAGGGAAGGAAATCAGATGACTTCCGCGAAAGCGAACTTTCTCTTAACCGAGTTAATGACAATCTCAACCTCGTCGCCGACCTGAGTGTTCGGGACGAAGATAACGAAGCCCTTTACTTTGGCGATACCATCGCCGCCCTTTCCAAGGCTCTCGATCCTAACTCTATACCTTTCTCCAACCTTAACCGGGGCTTCGTAGCCACCGCCAAATCCATCTCCATACATACCTAACACCAACTCTTTCAACTTTTGGAACCTTCCCGAAAAGACTCCGAGAAGAGTCCCAATGATGGGTCAGTCTGAGGGTATATAAAGCTTTGGGTGAGGTGTGAAAACAAACTCATAGTGGGTAGGTACGGCAAAAACAGCAATAAATTCAGAGGGTCGTCGTGTATGCACCAAAAATCGAACTCAGTATATGGACCCCGTTCTTAACTTTTGGTTTACAACGGCTGGTTTTCCACATTTCTTTGCCAAACTGAGCTTTAGAAAACCGTTTTAAGCCAGAAATAAAAGCTTCAATCGAGAGTAAACAAAAACCGTTAATTCGGAGGTGGTAGCTTGCCCTTCATGGTTGCCTTCGTCTTTGCTTACGTCACCTGGCTCGTCCTGACGGCCGGGACGAACGGGCTTCTATGGAGCACACAGGAACTGATAGCAGGCTTAATATTCGCGGGAATAATAGCGTACGCGACAAAGGACGTCGTTGGAGACGAATCAACACGCTTCCTCAACCCATTGAGGTGGGTCGGCTTCATAGCCTACGCCCCGGTGCTCTTCTGGGGCATGGTCAAGGCAAACTTCGACGTCGCCTACCGCGTCATAACCGGCAAGATAAACCCGGGAATAGTGCGCGTTCCAGTCGAGCTTGAAAACGACGCCCAGTACACCATTCTGAGCAACTCGATAACGCTGACGCCGGGAACGCTCACCATAGATGCTTGCCCGGAGGAGAAGGCCCTCTACGTCCACTGGATAAACGTCACGGACCCACACCCGGAGAGCTCCGAGCCGGTCGCAGGTTCATTTGAGAGATGGGCCAGGAGGTTGGGAAGATGATAGCACCGGAGTTCTTCTATTCAGCTCTGGTAGTCATGATAGGAGCGTTCATGGCTCTGCTGAGGGTGCTCTTTGGTCCCTCTGTCCCCGACAGGGTCGTCGGTGTTGACACCCTCAACACCCTGATAGTGGCGGGCATGGTTCTCCTCGGAGCGGCCTACGACAGGACGATATACATCGACATCGCGATAGTTTACGCCCTTCTGAGCTACATCGGAACCCTCGCCATTGCCCGCTACATGCAGGGGGGATTGAAATGAACACCGTTGATTACCTCATTTACGCGTTCCTCGCGATAAGCATGATATTCAACCTTCTGGGGAGCATAGCACTCCACCGCTTCCCCGACGTCTACACGAGGCTCCACGGAGCAACGAAGACCACAACGTTCGGAACTATATTCGCCGTCCTTGCTGTGATCGTTCACGCCGCCTACCAGCTCCGCGAGACCGGCAACCCGAAGTACCTCCAGATGGCGCTTCACAGCATCGTTGCCCTCGTCGCACTGCTCCTCACCAACCCGACCGGTGCACACGCAATAGCCAAAGCCGCCCACCTGAGCGGCTACAAGCCGGTTAGGGCCGTCGTTGATGCGTATGAAGACAAGCTCAGGGGTGATAGCGAATGAACGCCCTCACTATGGACCAAATTATTCAGTTCGGCATTCTTGTCGGTGTTCTTGTTAGCGCGTACCTCACCATACGCTTCAGGGACTTGCTCAGTGCCGTAATTGCTTCTGCGGCCATGAGCCTTCTCCTCAGCCTGGAGTTCTACATGCTCCACGCGCCGGACGTTGCGATAGCCGAGGCGGCAGTTGGTGCGGGCGTTGTTACGGCCATAGTGGTGTATGGAATTGCCAAAACCGAGAGATGGGAGCGTGAGGGGCCATGAAGAGAACCCTTGCTTTCCTTTCGCTGCTGTTCGTCCTCGGGGCGCTGCTCTACATATCCAACCCCGAATACGGCCTCAAATTCGGTCTGGGTGGCGAGGACTGGAAGAACCTCCGCTACACCGACGATTACTACATCACCCACGGCGTTGAAGAGGTCGGCGGTACCAACATCGTTACGGACATAGTCTTCGACTACCGTGGCTACGATACCCTTGGAGAGGCCACAGTCCTGTTCACTGCCATTGCGGGAGCAGTTGCACTTCTCAGGCCCTGGAGGAGGGATGAGGAATGAGCGACGATATGGGAGTCATTGTTAAAACCATGGCGAGGGCGACCATTCCACTCATCGGCATATTCGGAGCCTACGTGGTTTCCCACGGTCACCTTACCCCCGGTGGTGGCTTCCAGGGCGGAGCGACCATAGCGGGAGCAGGTGTGCTCTTCCTAATAGCGTTCGGACTCAGCGAGATGAAGAAGCGCTACGACAAGCACCTCTACTCGGCCCTTGAGGGAGTCGGCGGTCTCGTCTTCCTCGGCGCGGCAATGCTCGGCCTGGGCACGGCGTTCTTCTACAACACGCTGTGGCACAACGGACCGGTATTCAACGGCGATCCAGGGACGCTCCTCTCGGCAGGATACCTCCCGATAATGAACCTTGCAGTCGGGCTGAAGGTCTTCACTGGCCTCGTCAGCGCGATGGTTGGTATAGCGCTTTACAGGAGGTGGAAGTCATGATACCCTTCCAGTTCATCACCGCGTTCCTGATGATGGCAATCGGAATATACGCCTTCCTCTACAAGAGGAACCTCATCAAGCTCATCCTCGCGCTGAACATCATAGACTCCGGAATCCACCTGCTCCTCGTGAGCCTCGGATACCGCATGGAGCTCAACGAGCCCCCGACCGCGCCGATTTACACCGGCTACGAGACGCTCAAGAGCGCCATGGTCGGCCCGCTCCCGCAGGCCCTCGTGCTCACGAGCATAGTCATCGGCGTCTGTGTCCTGGCCCTTGCGATGGCCCTCACGATAAACGCCTACCGCCACTACGGAACCCTTGATGTGAGAGCCCTCAGGAGGTTGAGAGGATGAACGGGGAAGCGATCCTCCCTTACCTCATAATCATCCCGCTCTTTGGAGCGTTTGCAATGCCCATAGTGAGCCTCGCTGGGAAAAAGGCGAGGGAAGCATGGGCGGTAATCATAAGTGCCCTGACTCTGGTCGTAGCCTCGGCCGTATTCTACCACGTCTGGAAGACCAAAGAAATCATAGTCTACACCCTTGGCGCGAAGACGCCGTTCGGCCAGGGGGTTGGCTTCCCGATCAGAATAGTCTGGGAAGTTGACCTCTTCGGCGCAATAATGGTGCTGACCGTGGCGTTCGTCTCGCTGATGGCAGTGCTCTACTCCCTCGGCTACATGAAGCACGACACCGGGCTTGAGAAGTACTACACGCTCATACTCATACTCGAGCTCGGAATGCTCGGCATAGCCATAACCGGTGACCTGTTCAACTTCTACGTCTTCCTCGAAATCATGAGCATAGCCAGCTACGCCCTCGTTGCCTTCAGGAACGACACGTGGGAGGGCATTGAGGCCGGCGTGAAGTACATGTTCGTCGGTTCAATAGCAGGGTCATTCATCCTCCTCGGCATAGCGCTCCTCTACGGCCAGTACGGAACCCTCACCATGGGGTACATAGCGGTTAAAATCGCCGAGAACCCGACCGTCACCGCCAAGGTCGCACTGGCCCTCTTCATAGCGGGACTGCTCTTCAAGAGCGGTGCTTCACCGGTTCACATGTGGCTGGCAGATGCACACCCCGCGGCCCCCAGCAGCATCTCGGCAATGCTTTCAGGTCTGGTCATCAAGGTCGGTGGAATCTACGCGATGGCGAGGATACTCTTCAGCATCTACAGCCCGATGGCCCACAGCATCGTGCTTAAAGCGTACCTCCAGCCCTACATCAACATGAGCGCGATAGGATGGCTCATCATCATATTCGCCAGCTTGACGCTGATAATCGGCAACGCAATGGCCGTAATCCAGACCGACATGAAGAGGCTTCTGGCCTACTCCTCCGTGGGACAGATAGGCTACATCCTCCTCGGCCTTGGAATAGGCCTGGCGGCTTACGGAACCCAGACGGGCGAGGTCGCCCTGGCGGGTGCAATCTACCACACCGTAAACCACGCCATCATGAAGGCCCTCCTGTTCCTTGTCGCAGGTGTCGTAATACACGAGGTCGGCACGAGGAACCTGAACGAGCTGAGCGGACTTGCGAAGACCATGCCGAAGACCACCTTCGCGTTCCTCATCGGAGCCGCTGCCATAGTCGGCCTCCCACCGCTGAACGGCTTCGCAAGCAAGTGGCTCATCTACGAGAGCTCGGCGGTCTTCAACCCAGTCCTCGGCGCGATAGCCATAATCGGAACAGCTTTCTGTACCGCCGCCTACGTCAGGGTGCTCTACACGTTCTTCGGCAGGCCGAGCGAGAGGGTAGCGAACGCCAGAGACCCCGAGACCTCAATGATGCTCCCAATGCTCCTGCTCGTGCTCGCGATAGTCATCATGGGACTCCTCCCGTGGCAGATAAGCGACAAGGTGATGATACCCACGGCCAGGATGCTGGAGCAGTTCAAGTTCGAGTACATAAACGCCCTGATGAGCCTCGCAGGGGGTGCGTGAAATGTTTGGCTACTGGGACGCCCTTTACTTCGTCTTCATCTTTATTATCGGTCTGATCCTGGCATGGCTGCTGAACGAGTGGGCCAAGAAGTCCGGAATGGGCACGAGGGAAACCGGCGACGGCACAAAGATATTCATCAGCGGTGAAGACCCTGATAAAGTTGTTCCGGGCTTTGAGCACCTTGAGGGCCACTTCACAGGCAAGAACGTCATGTGGGGCCTCACATACGCCCTCAAGAGGTTCTTCAGAGTCCTCAGGGACGACCACACCGGCCTGCTCACGGATTACGTAAGCTACCTGCTCATAACGACCGGTTTCGTGCTCGGAGTGATACTGATCTGGGGGTGATTGAATGAGCATCAAAGTTCCATCTGACCAGAACAAAACAAACGGGGCCGCGAGCGAGCGTGAGAAGCTAGAGAAGAGGATAGCCCAGCTGTGCCGCTTCATTGGAAGGTCACCCTGGGTATTCCACGTAAACAGTGGCTCCTGCAACGGCTGTGACATCGAAATCATAGCCGCCCTGACCCCGCGCTACGATGCCGAGCGCTTTGGTGTCAAGCTCGTCGGCTCACCGAGGCACGCCGACGTGCTTCTAGTCACAGGGCCCGTCACAGACCAGAGCCTCGAAAGGGTCAAGCTCGTCTACGAGCAGACCCCAGACCCCAAGATAGTCATAGCCGTCGGGGCCTGCCCAACAGGTGGTAGCGTGTTCTACGAGAGCCCCTTCACAAACGCACCGCTGAGCAACGTTATTCCCGTGGACGTCTACGTGCCGGGGTGCCCACCGAGGCCCGAAGCTATCCTCCACGGCGTCGTCCTGGCCCTTGAGAAGCTGGCTAAAATCCTGAAAGGCGAAGTCCCGGAGGGTGAAGAGTGATGACTGACGATAACGTAATCATGGAGAAGGTTGAGGTTAAGGAACCGACCAAGGAAGACCTCGTCGCCGAGGCCATAAAGAACCGCTTCCCCAGCGCGGAGGTCGAGATAAAGGAGAACAAGTGGGGCAAGAGGCGTGTCTGGGTGAGAGTCCCGAGGGAGGACTACAAGGCGCTCATGAAGTTCATCGTTGAGCTCGACCCTGAGGCCCACTACTCAATAGGCATCGAGCAGGACTACGGCGAGGAGCTGGGTTACATGAGCCACATCCTTATAAACTACGAGGAGGCTCCGGGAGTTTCACTGCTCGTCGAGGTCAGGGCGCCCAAGGACGACCCCGTAATTCCCGACATCAGCGACGTCTTCCCGATAGCCGTCCAGTACGAGAGGGAAGCGGCCGAGATGATGGGCATAGTCTTCGAGGGAATCCCCGACAGCAGGAGGCTCTTCCTCCCGGACGACTTCCCGGAGGGCATCTACCCGCTCAGGCTCGACGAGAAGGGCATCTCGGAGGAGGCCGTCAAGAACGCCGGGCATCCCTATTACATTAAGGGAGGTGCAAAGAAATGACCGAGAAGGTCGAGTACTGGGTAAAGGTTCCAATCGGCCCAATTCACCCGGGCCTTGAGGAGCCCGAGAAGTTCATACTCACCCTCGACGGCGAGAGGATAATCAACGTTGACGTCAAGCTCGGTTACAACCTTCGCGGAATCCAGTGGATAGCGTACCGGAGGAACTACGTCCAGATGATGTACCTGGTAGAGAGAATCTGCGGCATCTGCTCATTCTCGCACAACCACACCTACAGCAGGGCCGTCGAGGAAGCGGCAGGCATAGAGGTGCCTGAGAGGGCCGAGTACATACGCGCCATAGTGGGTGAGCTGGAGAGGCTCCACTCCCACCTGCTCAACCTAGGTGTTGTCGGCCACGACATAGGCTACGACACGGTTCTCCACCTCACATGGCTGGCGCGTGAGA
>DRGF01000167.1 GCA_011050175.1 Thermococcus sp.
TACCTTAACCTCAGCGGGCTTTCGGCCGACATCGTGAACCTGCTCTTCCACACGCTCAAGGTGTTCATACTCCTCTTCGCAGTCCAGAGCGTCTTCAGGGCCACCACCGGCAGGCTCAGGGTAACGCAGGCCGTTGAGTTCCTCTGGAAGAACGCATTCCTGGCCTCGCTCATCGGCACCCTCCTCATAGCGATGGAGGTGATAATGTGAGGCTCTCCCCGCTCCTCCCGACAGTGCTCAGGAACCTGTTCAGAAAGCCAGCCACCAACCTCTTTCCAGCGACCGAGCCGGTGCCCGTCCCGGAGAACTTCAGGGGCCAGATAAAGTACAACGTGGACAAGTGTGTCGGCTGCCGGATGTGCGTCACCGTCTGTCCGGCCGGCGTCTTCGTCTTCCTGCCAGAGATAAGGAAGGTCGCCCTGTGGACGGGCAGGTGTGTCTACTGTGCACAGTGCGTCGACGTCTGCCCGACCGGGGCACTCCAGATTAGCGACAACTTCCTGCTCGCGAGCTACGACAACTACGACGACAAGTTCATTCCGCTTAAGCCGGAGAAGGTCGAGGAGATCAAGAAGAAGCTTGAGGAGCAGAAGAAGGCGAAGGAACAGGCCCAGGCAGAGAAGAAGGAGCAGCCCAAGGCGTGAAAGGCTGCCCTTTCTTTTTGATCCTCTTACCCCTTTTCTCCATAGCTCCCCATTTCAGTGGACTTTATTCAACCACATCCAAGCGGAGCAGTTCCCCCCTCTTTACCAGCCCGATTCCGGCTTTTTTCCCGAGCACCTCAATGGCAACTGTGTAGTCCGGGTCGCTGAGGTCGACTTTTAGGCCGAAGGCGTCCACTATAAGCGAACCGAGCCCAATCTCAAGCTCTCTCTGGGAGAGCTCCCTGTTTCCCCTGACCTTTGCCCGGACCGCAAAGGTTCCGTCTATTCTCTCAGCCAGCTTGAGGACTGCCCTTTCTATTTCCTCCTTCTTAGCGGGGACTATTATGTCGATGGGCACGACACGCTGTATCGCCTGGGTCTCGAAGCCCTTCAGCCGTTCGAGGGCTTCCTCCTTCGGCAGGGGAGTCTCGGCCAGGAGAACTCCCCTCCAGTCCGTTCCTTTGACCTTGACTTTTCCCAGCGCCCATTCCAGCTCGAGGATTGCGTCCCCCTCACGGCCCTGTGGTGCTGTAACGAGAAGAATCGTCATCTCAGCTCACCGATGGACAGGTTTTTATATTTCAATCTCCTAAAGTATGCGGTGAGTTAAAATGGAAGCAGGTGGCCTTAAGCTTTATCCCTACCAGTCATACGAGGTTTACGGCCTTTCTCGAAACCCCTTCGAGCAGCTCGCAAGTGAGGGAATATCCGACGTCGAGAGCATTCACGTCTACCAGGAAATAGATATGCGCCTCCAGATGATAATCTCCGAGGTCATAGGGAACAGGAGCTCAATAGCCCTCTCCATAGTTGGCCCCCTCGGAATGGGAAAAACCCAGAGGCTGAAGACCATAGCCAAGGCCATAGAAGAGAACAAGGGGAAGGCCATATACGTTAAGGTTGATACAAACGACATCCTCAAGCTCACGCGCGACATATTCTACGCCCTCAAACCGCCAAAGAGCAGGACGAACATCTTCCTTGAGAACCTGAGCAAGAAGCTTGGCTTCATCGACAGACTGGAAAAGATGCTGAGCGATACCCAGGAGTACAAGAGCAGGGACATAGCGGAGCTTCTGTCTGAGCAGCTGGGCAAATACCCATACTGCGCTCTCCTCCTCGATGAGCTGGAGAACATGGACGGCGCGAGCGAGCAGGAGAAGATACAGTTCTTCGAGATGCTGAGGCACTTCATCAGCAACATGCCCCAGGGCTGTATCGTCGCCTTCGCCTGCGTGCCAGAGGCCTACGAAAAATACACCAAGATATTCCCGGCGTTCTTCATGCGCCTTCACTACGAATTCAAGCTCCGCCCCATGAGCCTCGACGAGGCTTACGAGCTCGTCAAGAAGAGGCTCAACCGCGTCAGGGTAAGGGACACCGACGACCCGCTTTACCCGTTCACGGAGGAGGCCATAAAGCTCATCCACGAGCTCGGCAAGGGCAACCCGAGGCAGATTTTAAGGCTTCTCCACTACGTCCTGAGCGAAGCTGCAAAGCACAAGTTCGACCCGATAGACGACTACGTCGTCACGACGATTCTTGAGGAGCCCAAGAACCTCGAGGAGTACCTCACCAGGATTCCAAAGGAGTACAAGGACTTGGTTGAGGCGATAGTCTTCGAGTTCAACGGCGGGCCCGTGAGCTACATACAGGTCGCAAAGTACGTCAAGAGACCAGGAATACAGGTCTACGACCAGCTCAACGAGCTCATAAGGCTCGGGTTCCTCGTCGGAGACCCCAAGGGCAACTACAAGGTTCCGGATTACGTTAGGAGGTTCCTGGAGGAGGGACAGGCAGAGAAAGAAGAAGAGTGATGCCCCATGCCGAACTACGACGCCCACGTGCTCAGCGGAATAGTAACCTACCCAGTAGCGGTGCTCATAGGGACACTGCTTAAGGTCTACCTCAACCTACCCATAGAGCTTACCACAACAGCATTAGTCTTAGGGTATGCCTTCTATGTCCTCGGGAGCGACTTGCCGGACATAGACCACCCCAACGCGCTGATACACAGGGGTTCAAAGCCGATAGTGAGCGTTGCAGCGGGAAGTGCGGTATTCCTGTGGGTGAAGGACTTCGTGAATCTAACACCGTCCTGGCTCAACCAGGTCGCTTCGTGGCTTACCGGCGCCCTTGGAGGCCTTGCCGCGTGGTACCTGTTCACCGCCCTGATGCCGAATCACAGGGGAATCGTCCACTCGCTCCTCTTCGCAGCAGTCTACGGAATGCTTGCATTCCTCCTCGTTAATTATGGTCTCGGCATGGGGGAGGGTGCCGGCCTGTACACTGGGTTCTCCGCATTCCTCGGCTACACACTCCACCTGCTCCTCGACCGCTCGCTCAAACTGGTTTGAGGGAAAGATTTATCGTCCCAAAGGACAACTCCCATCGGTGGTGCCATGAACCTCGTGGTTTTCTTTTTCTTCCCGATCATCTTCATTATCATAGGAATTATTCTCCTAATTTATACGCTGCAGAAGACTGCCAGGCAAAAGGCCGAGAGGCTCAGGAGGCTGGAGCTGAAAAGGAATGACCTCAACGCCTTTGAGAAGCTCGCCGAGACAAGGAGAGTGCCGAGTTCAGCAGGGAGTTTATGAGGGAGAAGCTCGTGATAATCTCCAACAAAAACACCATCGACCCGAGAAACTTCAAGAGGGTTCTTGATAAGGCTGCTTTCATGGAAAGACACGGAGAGTACATCATAGAGCTTACGCTCGATGTCCCGCTTGGAGGCGACGTCCACGACAGGACGACTTTGAGAGTCGAGCCCGGAGGGAGAAACACGGGTTGAGACCGTTGTCTAAATACACACTACCGTCCAATAATGCTTTTAAGTATCCAACCAAAAGTTGAGAACTGGAGGTGAGAAAAATGTTCAGCCTGGGAGGATTTTCACGTGGGGGAGAATACGAGAACAAGACCTGGGACGTACTCATCATAGGTGCGGGGCCGGCCGGCTTCACGGCGGCGATATACGCGGCGCGCTTCGGACTGGAGACCCTGATAGTCAGCAAAGACCTTGGCGGAAACATGGCACTGACGGACCTCATAGAGAACTACCCCGGCTTCCCGGAAGGTATCAGCGGTTCCGAACTGACGAACAGGATGCACGAGCACGTCAAGAAGCTCGGCGTTGAGGTAGTCTTTGACGAGGTCGAGAGGGTTGACCCGACGGAGTGCGCCTACTACGAGGGCCCGTGCAAGTTCGCAGTTAAGACGAAGAACGGCAAGGAATACAAGGCAAAAACCGTAATCATAGCCGTCGGCGCCGCCCCGAGGAAGCTCAACGTTCCGGGAGAGGAGGAGTTCACCGGAAGGGGCGTTTCATACTGCGCCACCTGCGACGGCCCGCTCTTCAAGGGCAAGAAGGTCATAGTCGTCGGTGGAGGAAACACCGCACTGCAGGAGGCGCTGTACCTCAAGAGCATCGGCGTTGACGTAACCCTCGTCCACAGGCGCGACGAGTTCAGGGCCGACAAGATACTCCAGGACCGCTTTAAGGAGAGCGGGATTCCGACGATACTCAACACCATCGTCACCGAGATCAAGGGCACCAACAAAGTCGAGGCTGTGAAGCTGAAGAACCTCAAGACCGGCGAGGAGACCGAAATGGAGGTCGACGGAGTGTTCATCTTCATCGGCTACGAGCCAAAGACCGACTTCGTCAAGCACCTCGGCATAACCGACGAGTACGGCTACATCCCGGTTGACATGCACATGCGCACCAAGGTCAGGGGCATCTTCGCCGCTGGAGACATAACCAACGTCTTCAAGCAGATAGCGGTAGCGGTCGGCCAGGGAGCTATCGCGGCAAACTCCGCCAAGGAGCTCCTTGAGGAATGGGACGCAAAGACAAAGGAGTGAACTCTTGACTCCCTCCTGTTTCTTCATTTATCCACAATTAACCCCACTCGCCCCACAGGGTAACAGCCTTTTACAGACTCACGTTTTTTGAAGTCTCCCCGAAAATTTTTCGACCAAAAATGTTCATCGATGAACATAGAATTATATAGGGGAATCCCTATCTCTCACTGGTGATGCATGATGGTGGTTAGACCTAACGTTAAAGAACTCCCCGGACCCAAGGCCAAAGAGGTCATTAAAAAGAACTTTGAGGCCCTCGCTTACACCACTCAGGACCCTGAGACCCTCCCGATAGTCATCGACCACGGTGATGGCATACTCGTTTACGATGTCGATGGAAACGTCTTCTACGACTTCGGAAGCGGCGTCGGTGTTCTGAACGTCGGCCACACCCACCCAAGGGTTGTTGAGGCCATCAAGAGGCAGGCCGAGAAGTTCACCCACTTCGCCCTCAACGACTTCTTCTACGAGAACGCCGTGATACTGGCCAACAAGCTCGCCGAGCTGGCCCCAGGCGACTTCCCGAAGAAGGTCGTCTACCAGAACAGCGGTGCCGAGGCAAACGAGGCCATGATGAAGCTCGTCAAGTACGGCACCGGCAGGAAGAGGTTCATAGCCTTCTACCACGCCTTCCACGGCAGGACTCAGGCGGTTCTTTCACTTACCGCCAGCAAGTGGGTCCAGCAGGACGGGTTCTTCCCGACAATGCCGGGCGTCGAGCACATACCCTACCCGAACCCCTACAGGAACCCCTGGCACATCGACGGCTACGCCGAGCCCGACGAGCTCGTCAACAGGGTCATAGAGTTCATCGAGGAGTACGTCTTCAAGCATGTCCCTCCCCACGAGGTCGGAGCCATAGTCTTCGAGCCGATACAGGGTGAGGGCGGCTACGTCGTCCCGCCGAAGAACTTCTTCAAGGAGCTGAGGAAGCTCGCCGACAACTACGGAATCCTCCTCGCCGACGACGAGGTTCAGATGGGCGTCGGCAGGACGGGTAAGTTCTGGGCCATCGAGCACTTTGACGTTGCGCCAGACACCATCCAGTTTGGTAAGGCCATAGGCGGTGGAATCCCGCTCGCCGGTGTCGTCCACAGGGCCGACATAGCCTTCGACAAGCCGGGCAGGCACGCCTCGACCTTTGGAGGCAACCCTGTCGCGATAGCCGCGGCACTGGAAGTCGTTGAAATCGTTAAGGAGCTTCTACCGCACGTCCAGGAGGTCGGAGATTACCTCCACAAGCGCCTCAAGGAGTTTGAGGAGAAGTACGAGGTCATTGGAGACGCCCGCGGTCTCGGACTGGCCCAGGCCGTCGAGATCGTCAAGAGCAAGGACACCAAGGAGAAGCACCCAGAGCTCAGGAACGAAATCGTCAAGGAGGCAGTCAAGCGCGGCCTTATCCTGCTCGGCTGCGGCGACAACAGCATAAGGTTCATCCCGCCGCTGACCATCCAGAAGGAGGAAATCGACGTCGCTCTGGAGATATTCGAGGAGGCCCTCAAGGCCGCCCTCAAGTGATTCCCCCTCTTTTCTTATTCATCCTATCTGTTGTCGGTTTGATGGGCAACCAAAAGTCAAGTTTTTAAAGTTATAACTTGAAATATCTTCCGGTGGTTAGCATGGTAGACCTAACTGAGATGTTAGAGCCCTACGTGCCCTACGTACTTGGAGTGGCGGTCGTAGTTTACTTCGCATACCTAACGGCCAACAGAAAGAAGTTCCGGAGCGCTGCCGTTATAGCGATATCCGCGATGATGGCAGCAGTGGTGGGCGTTGCCACTGGATCCATCAAAATAACCGTCCCAGCAACCGGCGGCTATCTCAACTTCGGCGACACGATGGTGATGTTCTCGGCAATGGTGTTCGGACCGGTTGTCGGCGTCTTCGCAGGCGGCGTTGGTTCGGCCCTCGGTGACATCCTAGCGGGTGCTCCAGGATGGGCACCGATAACGCTCGTCGTCAAGGGGCTTGAGGGCCTCGCCGTGGGATACCTGGCCAGGAGAAGCGACAACGTCTCGATGCTCCTTATAGCTGGAGTAGTCGGCGGGATAATAATGATAACCGGCTACTTCCTGTTTGAGGCTTACATGTTCGGAGTTGCATTAGCCCTTGAAGAAGTTCCGGTCAACATCCTCCAGGCCGTTACCGGAGTTTTAGTCGGCACCGGACTGGCACAGGCAATAAAAAAGAGGTATCCAGAGGTCACGGACCTCATCTAAACGTCCAGCTTCTTCAGCTCTTCCCACATTTCATTTTCCTCGAGGAGAGGCTCGACAGAGATTCTTCTTGAGGCCCTCTTCATCTGGCCGAGGTACTGTGAATCCGCAACGACGGCATCGTAGCCGAGCTCCTCTATCTTGTATATCCTAAGCTTGTACTCTCCAAGCACTTGGCCGGTGTACTTCAGGAACTCGGGACCGACTAAAATCACATCAGGTTCAAGACCCTCTTCCCTGAGCTCCTGGATGGCTCTGTTCAGGAGGTCATGTACCTCCCTCATTCCGGAGCCCCTCCACGATCTTTATTCCACTCGACGTTCCAATCCTCGTAGCGCCTGCCTCTATCATGGCAACGGCCTGCTCGTAGGTTCTTATTCCTCCGGAGGCCTTAACGCCCATCTCCGGACCAACAACCTTTCTCATCAGCCTGACGTCCTCGACCGTGGCGCCTCCCGTTCCGAAACCGGTCGAGGTCTTCACAAAGTCGGCCCCTGCCTCCTTTGCCAGCTCGCAGGCCTTGACCTTCTCCTCCTCCGTGAGGTAGCAGGTCTCGATGATAACCTTAACGAGCGCACCCCTTTCATGGGCGACCTTGACGACCTCGGCTATGTCGTTTTTCACGTACTCGTAATCCCCGTCCTTGAGGGCACCTATGTTGATGACCATGTCGAGCTCGTCGGCACCGTCTTCCAGCGCTTTCCTCGCCTCAAAGACCTTGACCTCCGTCGGAGTCGCCCCAAGCGGGAAACCGATAACACTGGCTACCTTGACGTCTGCACCCTTTTCGCGGAGATACTCCCTTGCCAGCTTGACCCTGTACGGGTTGACGCAGACTGCGTAGAAGCCGTACTCAATGGCCTCATCGCAGAGCCTCTTAATGTCCTCAGCGGTAGCGTAAGGCTTGAGGTTTGTATGGTCGATATACCCCGCAATATCGATGTGATCAGCCATTCCCATCACCCGGTAACTACTCCACTCCAATGTATTTAGAGCTTTTCTCCCCAAAAATGCGTAAGTCTCCGGAAAATATGCGGACTTTGTTTTGGAATTCCGGCAATCTCCGGTCCCATCTCCACGGAACGGGAAGAAATACAGGTTTTTGAAGAAACCTCAAAGGGATGTCACCGGGCATCCAGCCGCTCAAGCACACGGAGGAACCTCTCCGCAACACCCTCCTCGCCGAACACCGGCGTTTCCTTTCCCTCCAGGATTCTGCATAGAACCTCCACCGCTCTGTCCCAGTTCTCCTCGAGGTGCTTCCCCTTCGAAATCGGATTTCTGAGAACGTGCCATCTCCCCGTTGGAGGGTCGTAGAAAAGCACCCTGGGGATGTAGTCCAGATCCATGAACGTGTTGTCCAGGCTGAGCTCTATTCGAAAGCCATCGACCTCGACGAAACCATCCTCGCGCAGTTGTCTCTTCCAGTCCATGTGGGAAGGTTGGAGGGGAGGTTTAAAAGCTCATCTCCTCCTCGCAAAGGCAGCCAGCAACGCCAGCAGGGCCACTATCCCCGGCCCGCATACCTCCCCTTCAGCCGAACCGGACGTTGTGGCAGAATCTTCCGAAGGGGGCTTAGTTAGTGTCGGCCCGACGTAGGCCGTCCCGTTCGGGAGCTCGTACGCGGGAACCTCGCTGGTGAAGCACCTGACGAGGAGGGGGTTGAGGCTCTCATCGTAGGGTATCCATGCGGAGGTGCCGTTCTCCGTCTCGTACCAGCCTATGTGGGAGTTGTGCCCCGCGTTCCCCCACTCCGCAGCCCGGAGAACGCCCTCAACGTCCGATTCGTCCATCCGGAGGGCGCCAGTCTCAATCAGCCAATCGAGCTCGGCTTTTAGGGCTTTGGAGGCGCTGACCTCTGAGGGATCCAGCGAAGGGGAAAGCCGGGTTACGGAGGTCTTGACCAGCGTCAGGGAGACGTCGCAGGAGATGCCGAAGGCGCTGAGGAAGTCCTTGACCGCCGCGTTCACCTCGCCATCGGACCTGTTCACAGCCTCAACCTCGAGCTCGAAGTACCCCGCCCGGATCACCTTGGACGGATCAACCCCGTGCTCCCGCAGGCAGGCCTCAAAGGCGTCGTTTGGCTTCCAGGTGCAGAGGCCGTTAACGCAGCCACAGCTCGTCAGCGAGAGGCAGTTGTACCAGGGCTTATAAACACAGGGGGTTATTATCTCCGTGGCTTCCTTTCTGGGGGCGCACACTTCTCCGGAACAACCGCCCGTGGCGCAGTCCCTGTCCGAGGTGCACTCGTTTCCAGCAACAGGTTTCAGGGCTATCGTGACGTCGTTGCGAGCAAAGGTCAGGTTGTCTATCTTTTTCCAGCCTATAGCCTTCAGCTTTTCAAGCGCATCGGCCGTTATTAGAAGCGAGGCGTTGAAGGTTGTTTTGGTCAACACTGTTTCATTCCACTCCACGGGAACCTGAACCCTCAGGTGGGGGCCGTCGCTGGCGTTCCAGAGCATGACGATGAGCCTCTCATCGTAGTGGGAGCGGAAGATGAATGTGCCGTTCTCAACTATCGCGTTGTGAAGGGCGCTGAAAGCCGGATAGGGCACGTAAACTATTCCAGGTTTGTTCAGAACGACCTCAACGGCGTAAGAATCTGCCGGGTTGATGCAGGCCTTCACAACGGGAGCAGCCGTGAACATCAGGAGCATGATGAAGGGGATAGCTTTCCTCACAACCACTCACCGGTAATAATAGGACGAACGGATATATACGCGTATTCATCGCTTCAGCCGAAATTGAAGCTAAAACCTTTATATGCCCTCTAGAGAATATCACTCGAGGTGATTGAGATGGAGAACCCGTTTGAGATAACCGGAGTTGTTGCCAGGGAGATACTCGACAGCAGGGGAAACCCAACCGTCGAGGTCGAGGTCTACACGCCGGTGAGCATGGGGCGCGCCGCGGTCCCGAGTGGTGCTTCAACCGGAACCCACGAGGCCCTTGAGCTCCGCGACGGTGGAAACCGCTACCACGGAAAGGGCGTTAAGAGGGCCGTCGAGAACGTCAACAAGATTATCGCACCCGAAATCATCGGCATGGACGTAACCTGGCAGAGGGATATTGACACACTCATGCTCGAACTCGACGGTACCGAGAACAAGAGCAACCTCGGTGCCAACGCCATGCTTGGCGTTTCTCTGGCCGTTGCCAAGGCCGCCGCCAACGCACTCGGCCTCCCGCTCTACCAGTACATCGGCGGAACCAACGCCTACGTCATGCCGGTCCCGATGAGCAACGTCATCAACGGCGGTGTTCACGCCGGCAACGAGCTCGACTTCCAGGAGTTCATGATAATGCCAGTCGGCGCCAGCTCCTTCAGGGAGGCCATAAGGTGGGTCAGCGAGACCTACCACGTCCTCAAGAAGGTCATTGCCGAGAAGTACGGAAAGAACGCGGTCAACGTCGGTGACGAGGGCGGATTTGCCCCGCCGATGAAGGAAGTTACCGAGCCGCTCGACGTCCTCATCAAGGCCATTGAGGAGGCCGGCTACAAGCCCGGCGATGAGATTGCCTTCGCCCTCGACGCCGCTTCCAGCGAGTTCTACGACGAGGCAAAGGGCAAGTACGTCGTCAGTGGAAAGGAGTACGACAGGGGAGAGCTCCTCGAGCTCTACAGGGAGCTCGTCACGACCTACCCGATAGTCTCCATCGAGGACCCGTTCCAGGAGGAGGACTGGGAAGGCTTCGCCATGATCACCAAGGAGCTCGGCAGCAAGGTTCAGATAGTCGGAGACGACCTCTTCGTCACCAACCCGAAGAGGATAAGGAAGGGCATCGAGATGGGTGCCGCCAACGCTCTCCTCCTCAAGGTCAACCAGATTGGAACGCTCAGCGAAGCCATTGATGCCGCTTACACCTCATTCAGGGCCGGCTACGGCGTCGTCGTCTCCCACCGCTCAGGAGAGACCGAGGACGCCACCATAGCCGACCTGGCGGTTGCCCTCAACGCCGGCCAGATAAAGACCGGTGCTCCAGCCAGAAGCGACAGGAACGCCAAGTACAACCAGCTCATAAGGATTGAGGAGGAGCTTGAGGGCATCGCGGTTTATCCGGGCAGGAAGTTCCGCAATCCGTTCCTCTGAGCCCGACCCTGGGCTTCTTTTTTCTCTTCCTGTTTCTCTTTGGAGCAACATCTTCTTCCCACCTTTGTCCAGAAAGAGTTTATATCACCTTATCTCACATTTCTCTAGTAGAATTCGCATGTAACTCCCCCCTTTAGAGGTGAGCTAAATGAGAAAACTCAAAATCTACATTCCAGGCGTTAAATTCCCCTCTGTCTCGCTCACGGGAAACTACTGCGCGCTTAACTGCGCCCACTGCGGGAGGCACTACCTTGAGGGCATGAGGAAGCCCAAGAAGAAGGAGCTCCTTGACTTCTGCCTTAATCTTGAGCGCTCCGGTGGTGTTGGATGCCTGCTGAGCGGCGGTATGGACTCCCGCCTGAAAGTGCCTATCGACAAGTACGCGGACGAGCTGAGGGAGATTAAGGAGAAGACCCGCCTCAAGCTCAACGCCCACGTCGGGTTCATAGACGAGAACGATTTGGACTGGCTGAGATGGGTGGACGTCGTCTCCCTCGACTTCATTGGGGACGACGACGTCATACGGCGCGTCTACAGGATAGACAAGACGGTTGATGATTACCTGCGGATAGTTGAACTCCTAACCGAGAACGGAATCCGCGTTGCACCCCACATAACGGTAGGCCTCGACTTCGGAAAAATCCACTGGGAGTACAGGGCAATAGACCTGCTGAC
Source organism: Thermococcus sp. (assembly GCA_011050175.1). GTDB lineage: Archaea > Methanobacteriota_B > Thermococci > Thermococcales > Thermococcaceae > Thermococcus. The sequence continues at coordinate 11,494 of DRGF01000167.1, forward strand.
GGAATACCCCATAGACGTTCTCGTGCTGGATGTGTTCATCCCGACGAAGGGAACTGAAATGGAGAGAGTTCCAAAGCCGGGCGTGGAGGAGAGCCTGAAGGTCGTGAGGTACGCACGCGAGAGGTTCGGCGGGGAGCTGAGCATAGGCTGCATGCGTCCGACCGGAAAATGGAGGCTTGAGTTCGATAAAGGGGCAATCCTGGCGGGGGTTGACAGGCTGACAAACCCGCCGAGAAAAGTTATTGAATGGGCAAAAACGGTGAGGGACCTCGAGATAATCTACGAGTGCTGTGTGATGTAGGGCTCACCCTTCCTCGCATCATCATAAAATCAGAAAGGAGAACGCCGATCATCGCCCCAAGTCATCACAGCTCTTCCTTCACCGTGACGAACGACACCATCGTAACCGTCTGACCGACGCCTTTTATTTCCCGTAGCTTGTCTACGACTATATTTCCAACGGCCTCCGAGCTCGGGGCGCGCACCTTTATGAGCAGGTCCCATTCGCCCGCTATTATGTGGACCTCATAGACCCCCTCAAGGGAAGCTATCCTCTCAGCAACCTCCCGCTGGCTCAGGCCGGAATCGGGCTCGTATCTGGCCAGTATAAACGCTGTCGTTCCGAGGTCAAGCTTCTTGTAGTTGGGCTTAACCGTGAACTTCTCGATGACGCCGTCCTCGACCAGCTTCTTGATGCGGTAGTGGACGGTGGTTCTGGGTATGCCGAGCTTCTTGCTGAGCGAAGCTATGTTCTCCCTGGCGTTCTCCTTGAGTTCCTTCAACAGCTTCAAATCGGTGGCATCAAGAGTGTTTGCCATCGCGACCCCCTTCGTCACTTGTACAACTACAACCATAATTTTTGGAAGGATGGGTTTATTTAAGATTTTCCTTTAGCCACTCTGAAAAGGCCTTTAAAGCCCTTCCGCGATGGGATATTGTGTTCTTCTCCTCGGTTGTCATTTCGGCAAAAGTCCTGTCGAATCCCCTCGGCATGAATATCGGGTCGAATCCAAAGCCGCCTGTTCCGCGCTTCTCCCTTGTTATCTCTCCATCCACGCGGCCCGTGAACAGGTGAGCCTCACCGTCCCAGTAGGCCACGACGCTCTTGAAGTGTGCCATCCTGTCCGCGACGCCCTCCATGAGCCTAAGGATGCCATCTATTCCGATTGTCTTGTAAACGTAGGCCGAGTACACGCCAGGGAAGCCCTTCAAGGCCTCGATGAAGAGTCCGGAATCATCCAAGAAGAACGGGCCGTCTATCCTTTCAGCGAGCCACCTAAGGCCGTATTCAGCCACTTCCTCGAGTGTATCCGCCTGTATCTCAGGGTACTCGACCTTGAGCTGGTAGACCTCAACGCCGATGGGCTCGAAGTACTTCCTTGCCTCCTCAACCTTTCCAGGGTTAGAAGTGATAAAAGCCAGCCTCATGCCATCACCAGAGGGGGGAGAAGAAAAGACAATAAAAACCTTCAGTCTATCTTGTAACCAATCTTCTCGACGAGTTCGCGCCTTTCGACTTTCTGCTCCTCGGTCTCTATTTTGTTGGCGGCCTTGCCGTCCACAACGCCCAGGACACTCCGTCCGAGGTCAGTCTCGGCGACTATGACCTGGAAGGGGTTCTCACTGGCGCCGTAGACCATGGCAACGGCCGGGTGGTTCTTGACGGCGTTGAGCACGTTTATCGGGAAGGCGTTGCGCATGAGGATCACAAAGACGTGGCCGGCGCCGATCTTGAGGGCGTTCTTTGCCGCGAGCTTCTCAAGCTCCTCATCGTTTCCCGTGAAGCGCGTAAGCTGAGGCTTTGCCTCGTTCATAGCTACTCCAAACTTTATGCCGGGGACGGTCGTCAGAAGGGTCTTCGCCAGGTCATCAACAGTAAATATGGAGAAGTTGCCCTGCCCGATTATTACCTCAACGCCCTCCGGCTTCTCGATGTCCACGACCTCTATCTTTACCATAGTCACCACCGGAAGGATTTAATATCCCGACAGATATAACTTTTTCTCGTCCAGGGAGCGGTGAGTAAAATGACCGAACCGGTCATGTCCGAGCTGGAGTTCCTGGTCGAAATCCTGAGCAAGCACCCAACGGAGAGCCTGAAGAGAATATCCGAGAGCGAGGGAGTGGGTTACTACAGGCTTAAAAGGCTGTACGACAAGTACTACGGCCAATACGTCCAGGTCAACGCCATGTACCGGATAGAAAAAATCGGCCTAAAGAGTTACATCGCTTTTCTATCTGTCCCCCGGAGTGAACTCCGTTCCGTGGCGGCTCAGATACACAAGAACCCATTTATGGTCGACCAGATCGCGATGTTCGGTTTCAAAAACGGGATAAACTCCATCCTCCACATACCCAAGGATCAAGTCAAATACATCGACGAGATGCTCTCCAGGTACTCCGAAGACTACGAGTACTATGAAATCACAAGGTATCCCCCAAAGAAGAAGAAAGAGTTCGGAGAGTGGAGGTACAGCTACGACTACGCCGTGCTCATGGACATACTGAAGTGGGACGCCCGAACACCCCTAAAAGAAATATCCCAGATGCTCGGAAAGACCAGGCCAACGATCAGGTACATGATAAACAAGCTGAAAGAGGACGGCGTGCTGAGGGGCTTTATCGCCACAATCGACATGGACGCCCACGACAGGGGAGTCCTTGGAATAACATCCCGGCTCGACGAGGCCGTCCTCGAACGCTTCAAGGACTACGAGATAGTGGTCGGAGTTCTCGACGGCAATAAATATCTTCTCGAATGGTTCTTCAATTCAAAGGAAGACCTTGGAACAAGGCTCTTTGAGTTCAGCTCCTACGTGGAGAAGGTCGCCATAGAGTACTCCGATTTGCTGATGGATTTCAACAAAACCCCCCGCTTCAGGAGGTTCTCTCAGATGATTAAAGAAGATGGGAGTGGATACCGCTCCATCGTGGAAGTTTAAAGGTCTATAATGCAGTATTCAAGCCCCTCTATATCTCCGGTCGCCTGATATTCCAGGGCCCTGCAGTCGTGGCATATGTATTTAAACGGACAATTGCTGCACGGTTCTATCTTATCCTTCGTCATCCTCCAGAATTCCTTGAGGCGTCTCTTCCTGAGAACCCTCTTCAGTCTGACCTCCTTAACGTCGGCCACGATGTAGTTCCTAAGGAGCGGGCACGGGAGGGCGTAGCCATCGGCAGTTATCGCAAGGGTGCCCCCAAGGCAGACATGATATCTCTCAACGCTCTGATTGAGA
>DRGF01000075.1 GCA_011050175.1 Thermococcus sp.
GTTGTTCCGTATGAACGTTGCCTCCTTGGGCAGGAGGAAGCTCATGCCTACTGCCCTTCCGTAGGGGGTGACATCGACGATGGAACCTTTAATCCGGACGAAGTCGAACTCCTCGAGCTTTTCGAGAACCTTTTCCGCGCTCTGGTTGGCGCCAAGGCATTTGGCCTGGACGTTTTCAATGACGTCTAACCTGTTGAAGACGCAGGAGTGGGCCAGGACGTTGTCATGCTCAAGCTCGTCGCTCCACTCGACGATGACGGGCTCGATTGGGGAAGTCAGGAGTTTAAACGCGACCTCGTCCTCCGAACTTTCCATCTGGGCAGAGTACTTCCTCCCCGGCTCGACGATGAGGTAAACCCTGCCCTTCTCGTGGTAGAGCGGCCTTCCAGCGCGACCGAGCATCTGGTGGAACTCCCTGACGGTGAGCCACTTGTTGCCCATGGCGAGACTCTCGAAGATTACCTGGCTCGCGGGGAAGTCAACGCCCGCTCCGAGTGCAGCCGTCGTGACGACGACGTCAAGGCGCTGGGCCAGGAACTCCATCTCCGTGAGCTTCCTCTGCTTGTAGGGCAGTCCGGAGTGGTACGGCTTTGCCTTCAGGCCTTTGCTCGTGAGGTAGGCGGCAAGCTCGTGCGTCCTCTTGCGCGAGAAGGTGAAGACTATCGTCTGTCCCTTGTAGCCCTGCAACGACTTCCTGCTCGCTTCAGCCCGGCAGAGAACCGCTATGTGGCGCCACTTCTCCGACTCGTTTCTCGCTATGATTATGTGCCTCTCAAGGTCAACCGGCCTCTCGTCGTAGAGCACCAGCTTCAGCCCGAGCTCTTTGGCAAGCTCCTCCGGATTGCCTATGGTGGCACTCAGGCCGATGAACTGCGCGTGGGGATACAGCTCCCTCAGCCTCGCAATTAAGCCGTCCAGCCGCGGTCCACGCTCCTCGTCGTCCAGCGTGTGTATCTCGTCAATAACTATAGTTCCGACGTTGCCGATTTTCCTGCCGGCCCTCAGCAGGTAGTCTATACCCTCGTAGGTCCCCACTATGATGTCCGCGTCTATGCCGGTATCAACGACCACAAGCTCGTCCCGGGTCTTTATCCTGCTCATACCGACCCTTATCGCCACGCGGAGGCCGAGCTTGGAATAGCGCCGCTTGAAGTCATCATACTTCTGGTTGGCCAGGGCGACGAGGGGAACGAGGAAGAGCATCTTCCGGCCTTTCATGGCCTTCGGAACTCCAGCCAGCTCGCCGATGAGGGTTTTGCCGCTTGCAGTTGCCGAGACCACGAGGAGGCTCTCTCCATCAAGGAGGCCGTTCTTGACGGCAAGGCTCTGAACCGGGAGCAGCTCGTTAACGCCCTCCGCCTTGAGAACGGACTTGAACTTCCCAGGGAGGTTCAGTTCATCCACCCTGAGCTTCTCGACCCTCACGTGCTTGGCCTTCAGTTCGTCCCACCTGGTTATCTCGGGATTCTTCGTCGGGTCGAAGCGGGGGTCAAAAGCGTAGAGAACTTTGTCGAGGTCTCTAAACCTGTCGAGAAGTTTTTTTGCCTGATCAAACATGGCGATGCTCTTGAACCTGAAGCGGAGCTCCCTCTTCAGCTCGTCCTCGGCACAGCGCTCGCATATGTACTCGCCGTGGTATTTAATGCGGTTGCCCTCGGTGAGGACCGTCACCCTGCCCTCGAGCAGGCAGAGGCGGCAGAGTTCGGCCTTCTCGACCCTCTTGTTCTGGAGCCTCACCTTGAAGTATTCCTCCCACTCGTCGGCGTTCACGAGGACAATCCTCGCCTGACGGAGGAGCTTTTCAATCTCCTTCGGGTTCCGGTACTGGCTTCCCTCAAGGACCTTGAAGAGCCTCCCCTCGCGCATTATGAAGCGGTATATCCTGTCAGCCTTCAGGTTCTTCATTGCTGAGAGCTTCTCGGGCTCGTTCTCGATGAAGAACGCCTCAAGCTCGTTCTTTTTTCTCCCTGGCCTTACAACGAAGAGCATCCTCACTCCCTCACCAAGCAGTTAGCGTTTTCTATTCTCACAGGCCACCCAGTTCTCCTTGAAGGTATCTATGATAAGAGTGACCTCCACCCGTTCGAGGTTTTTACCGAAGAGCCGCTTGAGCTTCCCCGCGAAGGCCTTGACCTCGTCGGTGTCGTGGAAGCTCGCCCTCACGAGTATCTGCCTCTCACCGCTGCGCCGGTGGAGGCTCTGAACGTTCTCAAACCTCGCTATCTCCCTCAAGATTTGGTCTATCGTGTGGTCATCGATCGCCAGTCGAAGTTCAAAAAACGCCTGGACGTATTCATCAAGGAAAGCCGGGTCAACGATCGCAGAATAGCCCTTAATTGCCCCGAGCTTCTCCAGTTTTTCCACCCTGTTCTTCACGCTCGCCGGGGATAGACCGACCCTCCGCCCTAGCTCTGTGAGGGTTATCCTCCCCTCCTTGCGGAGGATTCTGAGTATCTCCTTGTCTTTCTCGTCTATTCCCGGCATCGGCCCCACCAGCTAAAAGGAAAGAGGGTTCAGCGGGTGATCTTTATCTCCCTCATCAGCTCCAGCGGCTCCGGGTGCTTCTCAAAGTAGTCTCTGACCGGCTTGAGGAGATCTATGAGGTACTCAGCCACGGCGTTCTTGAGGTCGAGCGGGTGGAGCTTGCCCTCGGCGAAGTCCCTCTTGAGCTCCTCGAAGGTCGTGTAGGTGACGTCGCCGCCGAACTTGGCCGGGCGGTGGATTGTGAACTCCGTCGGCTCCTCGCGGAAGATTATGTGCTCGGCCCAGTCGAGGACGGGGTTGTACTTAACCTCCCCAGCGGGGCAGAAGGCCTTCCTGAGCTTCCCCTTTATCTCCTGGGGGCTATCATGGATGAATACTGCCGAGTAGGGCTTGCTCTTGCTCATCTTCATCTGGGTCTTCAGCTCTTTGAACTGCTCCTCGCTCTCAATTGGCCAGACGGGCGGCTCCTGGAGGCCGAGGAGGAGGTGGTGGTGAAGCGCTACCGGTTTGAGCTTCTCGCCCTTCCATTCGAGGGCGTGGTACTTGAGCTTCTGGGCCACTTCGATGGCTATGACGTGAGCCTTCCTCTGGTCCATTCCGGCGTGGGCAATGGTAACGCCCTGGTAGAAGATGTCCGCGACCTGCATTGCCGGGTATATGAGCTTGGCGAAGTCTATGGCCTCCCCCATCTGGCGGCCCATGATGGTTATGGAGCGCAGCATTCTCGCGAGGGTGACGTTTTTGGATATGTCTATGACCGTCTGCCAGTAGTCTCCATTCTCCAGTATCTCACTCGCGAGGACGAACTCGACCTTGTCCGGGTCGCCTCCCATGACCTTTATGCTCTGCTTCATGCCCTCCTTGAAGTAGGTGAGCGCGACCTTCTGTATGGTCTCCAGGTCGCCACCGAGCTTGTCGTTTATCCAGCTGTGCCAGTCGGCGAGGAAAATCTTCGTCTTGATTCCAGCCTTCTGGAGGTCGGCTATCTTTGCCCCTGCCATTAGGCCGGTTCCGAGGTGAATGTAACCGCTTATTTCAAAGCCGATGTAGTGCTGCATTGGAACGCCGACTTCGAGCAGGTGCCTGAGGTTCTCCTCGGTCAAAAGCTCCTCCGTGGGCTTCCTTTTGATGAGCTCTATCCTTTTTTCAATGTCCATACTCACCACCTGAAGCCTGAACGGTATTAGCCTTTAAGGACTTTACGGAAGTTTTTCGGGCCTGTTAAAGTTCGGATTCATAAGGTTTATAACTTCTGGAGCATTAAATAACCCGGTGATACCATGAGGAAGGCTGCAATAATACTTGCTGTGTTTGTTTTCTTTGGTGTTTTCGGATTTGCCATGGCCAGCGCCATGACCATCGGCATCGACCTTGCCCACGGTGAAAACGACAAGGGCCTTACCGTCCTGACCGACAAGGACGGCAACGTCGTTGCAGATGGAATGATAAAGACCATCGGCGACGTTACCTGGGTCTACATCGGCGACCCGGCCCTCGCTGACCAGCTCGGAATCGAGAACGTCGGCGAGAAGATAACCGCAGATGCCCTCAAGAACGTGGACTTCCTTATCCTCGGCCAGCCGAGCCAGGCCTTCACTCCGGAGGAGATCCAGGCTCTGACCCAGTGGTGGAACGAGGGCGGCAAAATCCTCTGGGTGGCCGCCGACAGCGACTACGGCGACAGCGGCGTGCAGAGGATCGACTTTGCCAACGCTGTTCTCGATGCTATTGGTGCCAACCTCAGGCTCGACCAGGCTTCAATTGAGGACTCCATCAGCAACGCTGGAGCAGGCTACCGTGTTGTTGGCATTATAAACCCGGACAAGGACACCCCCGAGAGGGACGCTATAGTCAAGGACCTCGCCAACGGTGGAAAGGCCCTCTTCCACGGGCCGGGTGTTGTCGCCTACGTTGACGAGAGCGGCAACTGGAAGCCGCTTCCGCCCGAGGCTGGAATCGAGAACGTTTATGTCATAGTCACCAGCAGTGAGGAGGGCGGCCAGATCGTTGAGAACAGTGACCCGCCGGCCAACGCTTACACTGCTGGAGACACCGGCAGGTTCCCGCTCATGGCCGTCCAGCTCTTCCCGGACAAGAAGAACGTCCTCATCGTTAGCGGCGAGACCCCGTACGGCGGCTACGAGCCGATATGGACCCCCGAGTACAGCGGCGTCAAGCTTGACGGACCGCAGTTCGTCACCAACGCCATCCACTGGGCAATAACCGTCCAGAGCAACCTCGGCAAAGAGGAAGGCGGAAGCACCTGCGGTCCGGCGGCTCTCGTCGGCCTTGCACTGGTTCCACTCCTCCTCAGAAGGAGGAAGTGAATTTTTCTTTATCTTTATCTTTAGAACCATTAATTTTTTATTAACTTCGCCCAATTTCGACCGATTAAAGATAACCAGGTGATAAACCATGAAGAAGCCCGTGGCAATTGGCTTTATCCTGCTTCTTGCCCTCAGTGTTGTAGCCAGCGGCTGCATCGGTGGCGGCGAAAGCAGCGGCATAACCCTTGTCGTCGTTACCAGACACGACGCCACAATCCAGTATATGGCAAAACAGGCATTCCTCGAGAGCGATATCGCCAAGCAGTATAACATCGTTGACCTGAAGTTCATCAAGGTTCCAGAAAGCCTCTGGCCGAGCTACATCGAGAAAGGTGCTGACGTCGGCTGGGGTGGAGGCCCGACCCTCTTCGACGACCTCTACAAAGCCAACTACCTCGCCCCCATAACTGACGAAAAGATCCTCAACCTTCTTGGAGACCCGATTCCCACCGAACTGGCAGGAATGCCCATGGTCAGGGAAGGTGATGACGGTAAGGTCTACTGGATAGCCGCGGCACTGTCCTCCTTTGGTTTCACGGTCAATACCAACCAGCTCGAGAAGTGGAACCTCGATATGCCCGAAAAGTGGGAGAACATAGCGAGCGAGGAATGGGCCCTCAACCCGCCCCAGTACGGCATAGCCGACCCGACCAGGAGCACCTCAAACACCAGGATATACCAGATAATCCTCCAGGCCTTTGGCTGGGAGGAGGGCTGGCGCATCATGACCCTCATAGCAGCTAACTCCAAAATATACATGCAGAGCGACGCCGTAAGGGACGCAGTAATCAACGGTGAGATAGCGGCAGGAAACACCATCGACTTCTACGGCTACACCGCCATGCAGCAGAACCCTGCCTGTGTTTACATTGTTCCGAAGGGAGAGAGCATCATAAACGGCGACCCAATAGCGCTTCTCAAGAATGCCGAGCACCCTGAGGCAGCCCAGGCTTTCATATACTGGGTTCTCACGGAGGGCCAGGCCATCTGGATGAGCCCCGAGGTCAACAGGCTCCCGATCAACCCGGAGATCTTCGACATGACCGTCACCAGGACTTACGCGGACGTCGTCTTCAAGGGAGAGCACGAGGGTAAGACCTACGGCGAGGCCAGGCCCGCCCTTAAGAAGGCCTACGACGATGCCGTTAACGCTCAGGGAATACCGTTCGACGACAAGAGGGCCCTTGAGACCGTAAGCGCACTCCAGTACTACTTCAAAGCCACCCTCGTCGACCCGAACCAGAAGCTCCACAATGTATGGGTTGCCATAGTCCAGGCCTACAAGGACGGCAAGATAACGAAAGAGCAGTTTGAGCAGCTCAAGAACGAGCTTACCGCACCGATAGAGTTCAAAGACCCGGAGACCGGCCAGACCGTTACCTTCACCGAGGAGTACGCCAAAAAGATAAACACGAAGATTGTCGAGGACAGGAACTTCCAGGACCAGCTCGTCCAGCAGTGGCGTCAGGCAGCCATAGACAAGTACCAGAGGGTGCTTGATAAGCTCAACAGCATGACTGGTTGAGTTTGATATCTCTCTGCGAATTTCTATTCTTTTTTGACACTTTTTCAATATGGAGGAATCAACAAATTCTTGGAAATATTTAAATAGACTCCACCTCGACCAACTCAGAGTGGAGTGTATAGCCAGAAGCAGAACGGAGGTTGGTGCTCAATGAAGGTAAGCAAGTGGAGCGAGAGACTCTTTGGAACGCCCCTGTTTGATCCGGTCGTAACGACTTCGTTCCTGTTCCCACTCCTGTACCTGGTTGCTTTCCTGATAATCCCAGTGCTCGCAATGCTCGCGATAGCCTTCCAGTACAACGGGCAGTTCTCACTGCACTGGTTCACGAGCCTGGCTTCGGACTATTACATCAGCTTCCATCCGGAGGGAGAATTCTACAAGCTCATAACAATGCCAACGGGTGAGCAGGTCTACTACATCCAGGGATGGGACTTTGGCGTCATACTGAACTCGCTGCTGGTCTCAATAAGCGTCATGATCCTTACGACGATTCTGGGAACGGTCTTCGCATTCGTCATGGCTCGTTATGACTTCCCCGGAAAGGACATCGTTAGAATCCTGCTCTTTGTACCGCTGCTCGTCACGCCTTTCGTCAACGTCTTCATCGTTAAGAAGATGTTTCTCCCCGCCGGGCTCATTAACTGGGTCTTCCACGACATCCTCCACATATTCCCCCACCCGATATGGATCGACGGTCTCGTCGGCGTTATTGTTGCACAGACCTTAACCTACTATCCGATAGTGTATCTCAACGCCTACGCGAGCTTTATCAACATCGACCCGACGCTTGAAGAGCAGGCAGAGAACCTGGGAAGCGGGGGGCTCCACCTCTTCAGGACGGTTACCTTCCCGCTGGCCCTGCCGGGAATAGCGGCGGGAGCAACCCTCGTTGGAATATTCAGCCTGGAAGACCTGGCGGCACCCATTGTCTTCCAGGGCAATGGCCTCGCGAGAAAACTCATGTCCTTCCAGATTTACAGCGCATTCACGAGCGGATTCAACGTCGGCAGCCCGCAGCTTGCTGCACTCGCCCTCATAATGCTCACAATAGCCATAATGATGTTCCTTGGAATCAGGAAGTACGTCAGCCTGCGCCAGTACGCGATGCTCAGCAAAGGCGGAAGGTGGAAGCCGCGCGTGGCCAAGCCCAAGCCCTGGCAGGCGTTCCTGATATACTTCGTCGTCCTTCCGGTACTCTTCCTGTCCATCTTCCCGCAGATCGGTGTGGTTCTCCTGGCCTTCAGTGAACAGTGGGGAGACACCACCTGGCCAAGCGGATTCACCCTCAAGCACATACAGAGCATAATCACCCAGCCGGACATTGAGAGGGTCATCATAAACAGCGTGATGTATTCAACGGTCGCAATAGTTGTCATCATCCTGCTCTCACTCACAGCGTCCTACGCCTCCAGCAGGTTCAAGAAGAGCAAGCTCGGACCCGTCCTCGACAGCCTCTCAACGATACCGATAGCGGTTCCGGGTATCGTCATAGCGATGAGCTATTTCTTCTTCTTCGCCAAGGTGTTCCCGGATACGCCGCTCGACCCCACCAACCTGCTCGGCTTCAACCCTGCAATGGTGCTCATACTGGCGTACTCCATCAGGCGTCTGCCCTTCGCGGCACGTTCCATCTCGGCAGGAATTCAGCAGGTTCACATATCACTTGAGGAAGTGGCGTTGAACCTCGGTGCCAGCAGGTGGAAGGCACTCACCGGCATACTCATACCCCTGATACTCCTCAACCTGCTCGGTGGAGCAATGCTCAGCTTCGTCTACTGTATGAGCGAGACGAGCGTCGGCATTACGCTCGGTTCCATTAACCCCGAGTACTACCCGATAACGGCAAGGATGGTTGAGCTGATAACCGGTTCCGTGGGTGGAACCCACCTCACCGCGGCTCTGGGTGTCTTCCTTATGGTGGTTCAGATAATAGCCATAGTCCTGGCGAACGTGATAACAAAGCAGAGGTACTCATTCATAGGTCTCACATGAGGTGGTTGGAATGGTTGACGTCAAGCTTGAGAACATCGTCAAAACCTTCGGAGAAACTGTTGCCCTTAAGGGGATAGACCTTCACATAAAGGCGGGGGAGCTCTTCACCCTGCTCGGACCGAGCGGGTGTGGAAAATCCACGACGCTGAGAATAATAGCCGGCCTCGACTTCCCGGACAGCGGCACCATATACTTCGGCGACCAGGAGGTGACCTACCTTCCCTCCAGCAAGCGCGGTGCGGTGCTCGTCTTCCAGAACTACGCCCTGTGGCCCCACATGACCGTCTTCGACAACGTCGCCTACGGCCTGAAGCTCAGGAAGCTTCCAAAGGACGAGATAAAGAAGAAGGTCGAGTGGGCCCTTGAACTCATCAAGCTTGAGGGCTTCGCAGACCGCTACCCGACCCAGCTTTCAGGAGGTCAGCAGCAGCGTGTCGCAATAGCTAGGGCCCTTGTCGTCGAACCCAAGGTTCTCCTCCTTGACGAGCCGCTGAGCAACCTCGACGCCAAGCTCAGGCTTGAAATGCGTTCGGAGATAAGGAGAATCCAGCGCGAGCTCGGAATCACCGTCATCTACGTTACCCATGACCAGGAGGAGGCCATGGCGATAAGCGACAGGATTGCCGTCATGAACGTCGGAACCGTCGAGCAGGTGGGAACACCGAAGGAGATATACGAGACGCCGAAGACGGAGTTCGTCGCCAGCTTCATGGGCAAGACCAACGTCATCCCGGCCAAGGTCGTTGAGAGGAACGGCGACCGCGTTTCCGTCGAGTTCGAGGACATAAGGCTCGACGGCCTCTACTACACAGGGGAAAGCGACGACGTTGTCGTAGTCATAAGGCCAGAGAGGATAAGGCTCAAGCCCATCGAGAACGCGGTCTCGTTCACAGGGACCGTTGACCTCATAGAGTACTACGGCTTCTTCGTCGAGGTCGTCGGCCTCTTCGGCGATACCAGGATCATCGCCAGAACCATCAGCGACAGGGAGATAGCGGGACTCAAGCCCCTCCAGCAGGTGACGTTCTACGTCGAGAGGGACGATGTCATCGTCCTCCCGAAGCAGCAGCTTTAAACCCCTTTTTCTATTCATTTTGGGTGGTTGCATGCACGAATTTTTGAAGTTCCTCAACGAGGGGCAGGTTTACGAGGTCTTGCTCGTCACGAGGTCAAATGCAGCCCCGGTGGGCGTTGTTAGAAGGGGAAACCGGCTGTTTTTCAAACTCTTTGGGGGAAAGAGTGCAGGTGAGCTGAGGGAGCATCCATACGCTTCGGTCCAGGTGACCAACGACGTTGAGCTGATCGTGAGGCTCGCCCTCAACCTGCCGGCGGAGCTTGAGTTCGGGGGCAGGGATAAATACAGGTGGATACAGGGACTCCCCGGAGTTTACGGACGGGTTACGTTCACCGAGGAAGCTTATGAGGATTACCTGGGGAAAACTTCCGTTTTGAAGTGCTCTCTGCAGCCAGAAGGGGCCATCGAGGGGAGACTGCCCCCCAGACCGCTCAGCAGGGCAGACTGGTACCTCTTGGAGATGGCCGTGGACTTCACCCGGCTGGAGGTAGCCCTGCAGAACGGGAAGACCGAAGCCGCCAGGAAGCTACGTGAGAGGATACTCAACAGCTACTCGTCCTATCGGCGGTTTGGGGGGAGCTCAGAACTCGCGGAGATTATAATGGCCGAATTGGACGAAAATGAGTAAAGGAGCGGGCATTTTTATACAAAGAAATTTTATAACTGATTAATTTCAGTTTTTTCTTGGTGATACCATGAAGGCCGGCAAAGTTGTGGCCCTATTAATAGCCCTCCTTACCATAGCGGCTGCTCCGGTGAGCACCGTCTGGGCCGCTTCAGACAGCGTGACCCCAGGAGATGTCCTCGTTCGGCCCCTCCCGGGAGTTCCAGCGATAGGCGAGCCAGGGGACACCGTTGAAATACACCCTGCCGAGGGTGTTACAATCCAGAGCCTCCAGATAGTCTCGATTCTAAACGGGCCCTACGACCTGCAGATTGTGGGTACAGAAAACGGGGTTATTAAGGCTAAAATACCGGAAGATGCCGCTCCGGACGTCTATTTCCTCGTTGTCAAGAGCGACAAGGGTGAAGTCACGATACCCAACGGAGTATGGGTCATGAAAGAAGCGCCCACCGTTCTCAGGATAGCCCACGGCACCGACTTCCACGTCACGAGTGGTTCAAAGACGGGTTTTGTCTGCGGCGATTACTTCCAGAAGAGCATCCCGGAGATACTCGAGTACTGCGAGCACCCCTACGCGCTGCACAGCTACACCGCAGCGGACAGCTTCATGACGTACTATGCCATGACCGGTCTGCAGGGTGAGAACGTCATCAACCTCATGCTCATCACAGGTGACGATGTTGATACCAGCGGTGACAGCGAAGGCTACAGGATGTTTGACGAGGCAGTCCTCCACGCCACCGCGGCAGGAACCCCGCTCATAAGCATAAAGGGCAACCACGACCACCCACCGACCTACTACACCAAGTACGTGGGCCCGAGGTACTTCTACAGGGTCATCGGAGACTTCCTTATCATAGGCCTCGACAGCCGCGGTGAGGAGAGGCACCCCGAGATGGAGCAGCTCCAGTGGATGGAGGAGGTTCTCAAGGCCCACCCTGGCAAGGTGCCGATAGTCCTCGTCCACCACCCGTTCTGGTACAGCACCCCCGACGGCAGCTGGGGCGGAACCATAAAGGGCTACACTGCTTTCGACGACAGTGATTGGAAGACCCTTACCAAGTTTATAAGCTGGGACTGGGAGGGCAAGAACCTCGAGTACGAGGACATCGCCAGGTACTTCCTCCAGCTCGTCGAGAAGTACAACGTTAAGCTCGTTCTTGCGGGACACATCCACAAGGACAAGCCAATCCTCTACGTCGACAAGGACGGCAATGAACACTGGTTCTACGCCCTCACCACGACCGGTGCACCCGACAAGACCAGCAACCCGCCGAGCGAGACCGACAAGAGCAGGGGTTACACCAAGCCCTCGTGGTACGGTTCACAGGTAATCTACGTCTACTCCGACGGAAAGGTTGAGTTCCCGCTCGTGGACGAAGTGCTCACCGAGGACAAGATCGTCTCTCTCCCGGTACCTCAGAAGTTCATAGTCTACAGGCAGAACGGCAAGGATGGGACTGCCGTCAAGTTTGTAAATGAGCTTGAAAATGCCGTCAGTGGACCGATAGTTCTTGAGATTCCCGCCGGTGCCAAGGTGGATCCCGAGCACACTAACATAACTTACACAGTGTTGGGTGAGAGAGAAATAGGTGGTACCTACTATATGCTCCTCAACGTCACCGTGCCAACCGGCGTCAGCCAGATAACCGTCGTTAAGTCAGCAGACACCCAGGCTCCCACCGTGGAGGTTGGTTACATATATCCAAGCAAGCCTCAGCCAGGAAAGCAGTTCAAGGTCTTTATTTCGGCCAGTGACAACGTGGGAATCAGGGAGATGAAGGTTCAGATAATCTCCGATGGAAAGGTCATAGCGGAGTACCCTGCGTTCTCAACGAAGCCCACCGAGGTTGATGCTGCATACTCCACCGATATTCCAGGTGTTGATGTCAGCAAGTTCACCATCAAGGTCATCGCGACTGACTTCTACGGCAACACTGGAGAAACAGAGTACACAGTTGGCGAAAGTGTAACCACTAGCACGAGCACGACAGGGGCGGAGGAAGGCGGAAGCACCTGCGGTCCGGCGGCTCTCGTCGGCCTTGCGCTGGTTCCACTCCTCCTCAGAAGGAGGAAGTGACTACCCACCTTTTCAATTTTCCTTTCCAAAAGTCCTCGCCTCAAAACGGAATGTGCTGACACGTCTCTTTTCCAGGACACTCCCACGAAAGTGTTTTAGGAGCGGATAAGGCCACTAACGGACTTCTTCATTGGGGGAAGAGTTTTTAAACCGTCCCCATAAGCCTCCCATGGTGATGACGGTGAAGTTCAAAGGCAAAGCCTTCAGAAACATCGTGAGGATAGAATTTGACATTCTCACCCTTAGCGAGCTTAAAATAGATGACCTGCGAGACTTTGATGTTGATTCCCTTAAGATTGAGCTCAAGCCAACCTCATCCGGGATATTGGTTACCGGAATATGGGAGGGTAGCGTCGAAGAAGCCGGAGAAGGGATAAAGAAAGCCCTCGAAGAGAGCTACAAGCTCCGTGAGAGAATTCTCAGCCGGATAAAGAGCAAGACGGAGGCAATAAGGAGCACCATGCACCAGCTCGGCTTCAAAGAGGAAGTGGAGGGCTACGGAAGCACACTGCGCTTCATAAAGAAGGTGGGCGCATACAACATAGTCGTTGTCGCGTCAACTACCGAGGACGTGGTCCGCGTCGAGGTCTACGGAAACGACAAGAAGATACTCAGCCCGGAGCTGGAGAGCATCTTCGAGGACGTTGAGGTGGAGGAGCTGGAGATATACGACTTCGAGGACGACAAGGAGGAGCGGCTCGTCATCAACCTCGAGATACCAAAGAACGAAGAAAAGCCCGAGAGGAAGATAGTGGAAGCCATCAGCATGATAGAGAGCATGCTGATGGCCTGATTGTTCCCTTTACGGATTTCTATCTTCGCTTATTATTTTCCGGTTCTTGTGTCTATTCTCGCGGGGCTTAGGTCTCTTTTTGAGCCACACTGCGTGACGTTGCTATCCCAGTATAGACGCTAGGCACAACTCATGGGGGCACTGTTATCACTGAAAGTGTTCAAAATAAGTTTTTAACTCGGCCGATTTAACACCAACGTGGTGATAGAATGTTCAGGCTCTCCGACTTCAACTATCACGGGAAAACCGTCTTTCTGAGGGCAGACTTAAATTCACCGGTCAAGGACGGGAGGATAATCAGCGACGCCCGCTTTCAGGCCGTTTTGCCGACGATTCGGCACCTTCTGGAAGAGGGTGCGAAACTCGTCATCGGGACCCACCAGAGCAAGCCGTACAAAGGCGATTACATCACCACGGAGCAGCACGCCGAAATCCTGAGCGACCTGCTCGGCCAGGAAGTTGAGTACGTCGAGGACATCTTTGGAAAATATGCAAGGGAGCGGATAAAGGCACTAAAACCTGGCGAAGCACTAATCCTCGAAAACCTCCGCTTTGCCGCAGAGGAAGTCAAATCCAAGCCGATTGAAGACTGTGAGAAAACGTTTTTTGTGAGAAAGCTTGCTCCGCTCCTAGATTACGTGGTTAACGACGCCTTTGCCGCCGCCCACAGGAGTCAACCGTCACTGGTGGGCTTCGCAAGATTGAAACCCATGATAATGGGATATTTAATGGAGAGCGAGGTCGAAGCCCTCACGAAAGCGTATGAAACGGGGGAGAATCCACGGGTCTACGTGCTCGGCGGCGCGAAGGTTGACGACTCCCTCCGCGTGGCGGAGAACGTCCTCAAAAGCGGAAGGGCGGACCTAATTCTCACGGGGGGACTGGTCGGCCAGGTCTTCACACTCGCCAAGGGGTTCCACCTCGGTGACTCTAACCTAGAGTTCATGGCCAAGAAGGGCCTTCTTGAGATGGTGAATCAGGCGGAAGACATACTCAACGAGTTCTATCCCTACGTGAGGACTCCTGTGGATTTTGCCGTCGACTACAAGGGTGAGCGGGTTGAGGTTGACCTCCTCAGCGACGAGAAGTGGCTCTTTGACGAGTACCCGATA
>DRGF01000118.1 GCA_011050175.1 Thermococcus sp.
CTTCACGAGCGAGCTCAATGGGTGGAACTCGAAGGGGCCGAGTTTCATGACGTTTATCAGCCAGTCGGCACGCATCGTGTCCTCTATGAGGAGCCTGCCACCGGACAGATGGAGCTCCGCCAGAGTCCACGCGAGCTTGTCGTAGGGATTCTCACCGTCGCGCCAAAACGTGACCGGGTAGTTCCTGACGACGTTCTCGTAGAGCCCAGGGGCCAGAAGTCTGTACTCGCCGTCGGCATTCACAACCAGAACTGTGAGCCTCTCGCCAGCCTCGTGGATGTGCAGGCCAGTGAGGTAGTAGAGATTGGTTCCGGGACTGATCAGGGCACCGTCGAAGTTCCTTTCCTTCATCAGGGAAACGAGTTTTTGAAGGCGCATTGGTTTCACCACATTGGCTACTCCGCAACCCTTAAAAACCCAACCTCGAACTTCGCTCGACTAGGCGGGCCAGGCCCGCGGGATGTTCCCGTGAGGGAGAACCACAAACAGGGAAGAGGTGAACGAGATGAGCATGTACAAGTACATTAGGGAAGCCTGGAAGAGCCCCAAGAAGAGCTATGTTGGGGAGCTTCTTAGGGTCAGGATGATAAAGTGGAGGAGAGAGCCGGTCGTTGTCCGCGTTGAGAGGCCGACCAGGCTTGACCGTGCCAGGAGCCTCGGCTACCAGGCCAAGCAGGGCTACGTCGTTGTCCGCGTCCGCGTCAGGAAGGGCGGAAGGAAGAGGCCCAGGTGGAAGGGCGGAAGGAAGCCGAGCAAGATGGGTATGGTCAAGTACTCACCGAAGAAGAGCCTCCAGTGGATAGCCGAGGAGAAGGCCGCTCGCAAGTTCCCGAACCTTGAGGTCCTTAACTCCTACTGGGTTGGCGAGGACGGAATGTACAGGTGGTTTGAGGTCATAATGGTCGACCCGCACCACCCCGTCATCAAGGCAGACCCGAAGATCAACTGGATCGCCGGTAAGGCTCACAAGGGCCGTGTCTTCCGCGGACTCACCAGCGCCGGCAAGAAGGGCCGCGGTCTGAGGAACAAGGGTAAGGGCGCTGAGAAGGTCAGGCCCAGCATAAGGGCCAACAAGGGTAGGGGCAAGTGATGCCCCCGTTCTTTTAATTACTTTCGCATGAACCCACTTTGTGTCTCTTTTACACGGCTTGTGGATGAACCCACTTTTGCAAGCGGTTACCTTTTAAAGCGACCGTTCCAATTCTCTCCGGTGAGAGCGATGGCGAAGATAAAGGCGCACCATGTGAGGCTTACGACGTTCATCCAGGCCACGGAGGATGAGGACAAGGTCCTTGAGGCTATAGGCACGTTCATCCCGGAGGAGATAGACGACGAAGACGTAATCTTTGACATAGACGAGACTACTGGCTTCTTTGGAAACCCGATCAAGGTCGTCAACGTCGAAATCAAGCGGAGCAGGGAGGTTAGGCAGTTCATCGACTACTTCAAGGAGCTGCTGAGCGAGGATGACAGGCGCTACATCATCGAGAACCTTGACGAGAAAGTTGATGAGGAAGGAACGCTCTACGTCCGCTTCAACAAGCAGAAAGCCTACCTCGGCGAGCCTGAGATAGACGAAGGACCTGACGTGGTGCAGGTCAGGATAAAGGTCAAGGCGTTCCCGATGAAGAAGGAAGCCGTCGTCAAAGCCGTCAGGGAGTGGCTGGAGGAATGAGCGAGGAAGTTTCGTTTTCGAGGGATTATTTTGTCGAGATGGACGTGAGGAGCGAGGAAGCCTACGATCTGGCCAAAGAGTGGTTTGATGAAGTTGTCTTCACGAAGAAGCTCATCCTTGAGAGCTCCCCCGACTGGGGAAAACTCAAAGAAGAGCTCCGGGAGCTTCGCGAGAGATACAGAAAGATCGCCCTCCTCATCATCACGAAAAAGCCGAGCCTCATCCGCGAGGTGAAGAACCGCAATCCCAGGGCCCTCATCTACGTCCAGGGCGGTGACATGAGGGTCAACCGCTTCGCCCTTGAGGCGGGGGTTGATGCGCTCATAAGCCCCTGGCTCGGAAGGAAGGACCCCGGCTTTGACCACGTTCTGGCGAAGATAGCGGCCAAGAGAGGTGTGGCCATAGGCTTTTCACTGTCTCCACTCCTCACTGCCAGTCCCTACGAGCGGGTTCATATCCTCCGCTTCATGACCAAGACCTGGCAGCTGGTGGACAAGTACTCTGTCCCGAGGTTCATCACTGGCTCCGCTGAGACCAGGTGGGAGGTCCGCGGGCCGAGGGACCTGATGAGCCTGGGAATAAACATAGGAATGGACATTCCGAAGGCGAGAGCAAGTTTGAACTTCCATCCCAGGCGGATTTTGAAAAAGTTTGAGGTGTAGCGTGCCTGGACATAGACCTTAGGCGTTAGTGTTATTAGGGACGCCGTCTAAACTCAAACGATGCGCGATGCTCCGGCTGGAAATCTACTGCGATGAGGGCGAGGGTGAGAAGGTCCGGGAAGTTCTGGCCAAATGGAACCTCCAGTTCTACGCCGAGGAAGTGCAGGGCAACGGGAACAGGGTGCTCAAATTCACAGTTTTAGTGCCCGATTTCGTGATTAACGACGTCGTTGACGAGCTGAGAAAGGCCGTTGACCTCCGCAGGGCTCATTCTTCGATAACCTGGACTCCCGTCAGCGGGAAGTCCGTGAAGTACGACAACTCAGTCAAATCATTAAAAAAGTTCAAGGGCCAGTGGAGTCTGGCGGCGATAGAGGGGCTCATCGAGAACGCCAACAGGCAGGCCAGGGTTGACCCCATCCAGCTCACGCTCGGTGCCGTTGCCTCGATAATAGCTCTCTTCGGCCTCATCAACGGCAGCGTGGTAATGATAATCTCCGCCATGCTCCTCTCGCCGATTCTCGGCCCGCTCTACGGTTTCTCGCTCAACGTCATCATGGGCAGGGGCAGGGATGCCCTCGATGCCGTCGCGTCCATTCTCAAGCTCCTCGGCGTCATATTCCTTTCCGCCCTTCTCGCGTCCCTCGCGCTAAAGCTCGGAGGCGTGATGCCTGTAGAACCGACCCGTGAGATACTGGCCCGTGGAGATTCCGGGCTCGTTTACATCGTCCTCGCGGTAATCCTCGGCTATGCCGGTGTGGTCGCCATAGTTAGCAAAATCCCTGAGATTTTGGCAGGGGTTTCAATAGCCGCGGCACTTGTCCCGCCGACGACGGTCATAGGAATATCCCTCGCTATGGGCTGGTGGGAAATCTTCATCGGCTCGCTCTGCCTCACCGTTGAGAACGTCCTCGGCCTTCTCAGCGGTTCCCTCCTTGGACTATACGTCCTCAACGTCTCTCCCCGGAGCTACTACGAGAGGAGGGCCGCGAAATTATATACAAAGAGGACGATGCTTGTGATGGCAGTTATGCTCGCCGCCCTTATCATACTGGAGCTCCTTCGCTAGGCCACTTCCGTCTGCTCATAGACATGCTTCCCCTGCCTGTGCCTGACGAGCAGGCCGAAGAAGAACTCCTTGAGGTCGGGGCTCATTTCGTCATCGAGCAGGAGGTCCGCCCGTCCTTCGTATTCCTTCTCGGCTTTCGTTATGAGGAGTGCTATCTGCGGTGTGAGGTGTTCGAGCAGGGCCCTCACGAGTTCCGGGTAGACCGCTTCGTCCAGCTCCTCGTCGGCCTCCATGCCGAGGTACACCACGAAGCCCTTCATCTGGACTGCGAGGACGAATTCGTTCTCGCTCAGCTCGAAGAACGAGAAGTTGTAGCCCTTTGAGTCTGTCCTCGCGAGAAGGACGCCCTTTATCGAAACCGTCACGGGCTCCCCCTCGATCTCGAACACCAGGTCTCTGGCAAGTTCCCTCCGGGCTATTGCGTAGAGTTCCTCCATCGTCATGGGGCTACCTTCTCGGGCACGAATAAAAGACTTTCGCCTGATCTCCTTCCCGCTTTGGTTGGAGTTCCAACAAAGAGTTCCCTAACTCAAAGACGGGAAGGTTTGGGGGGTTCTCATTAAAGAACCCTTGAGGGGGTTCTTCGAACCCCTCGGGGAGGACCTTCCCCCCGTTACCCCTCCCTTGAGCGAGCAAACCACCCAAGTTCGGGGTTATGGTTTTCACGGCTTTTTTCAAGATATTAAACGCTCCAACGAGGTCAGCATTCATAACAACGCCCTCTCTGTGGCACTTAAATAAACCTCTAAAGATTATCCCGTTAGGATGGTGTTGGCCACAGAGAGGGCAAGTTTGAGAAGTGAAAGCCTCACCAACGAGCACAACCACGATACCATACTCTTCCGCAACTTCCTTCAATCGTTTGATGATGTAGTTAAACCTCCACACGTGGGAGAGGATGAAGTTTTGCTTTCTGCCCTTATCCGAGTTCCTCGCTATACCTTTAGGATAGCCAACCACTATTTTAGAAACGCCCAAATCGTAAAGCTTCCTAACGGTTTGCCTTACTGCCGTGTTGATGTAATGTTTGGCTTGAAGCTTAGCCTTCTCGTGCATTCCCTGTAACTTCCTGCTTGTTTTGGCCCCACTCTTGTTAAGTTTTGATTGACACTCGGCAATTTTCTTTCTCCAGTAAAAATCAACGCTCTTCATCGGTCGTCCATTTACGAGGAAGCTTTCCCCGTTTTCCACATAAACTGCCAGCAAATTGTTCACTCCCAAATCAATCCCTGCCGAGAGGTTTCCCTTTGGAGTTCTGGGAATGCTTACCCACTCTCTGCCCTCAAGCTTCTCCCCAACAGTGAAGTTAACATGAGCATACCATTTGCGTTTAACGTTGTCATAAGTGATTTCTAAACGTCCTTGCTTACCTTTTAAGTGTATCCTGCCTTTGAATTGAACTTCGAGTCTTCTGAACTTGCCGAGCCTCCTCAACTCGATAACGTTTCCCTTAATCAGATATTGGTCATTCCTGAGAGGGATTACAAAGAGTTTCCGTCCGTTATTCTTCATGATGGACTTTGGAGGCTTTGGCTTGAACCATTCCGGCAATTTACCACTCTTTTTCTTTCTGTTGAGGGTGAAGAAGCTTCTCCAGCTTTCAGCATTTTTCCTGGCTAATTGTTGGACCGTTGACCCTCCAATCCAGTTTTTGAACTCATAATAAGCTTCCTTCTCAGTTGTGGAGAAGTCGATTTTGCCAAATTCCCTAAATTGTTTCAATCGCTGGTAGTTGAGTTTATTCCAGATTACCGCTGAAGCGTAAGCTAACTCGAAGAGGGCTTTTTCTTGAGTTTTTGAGGGATGGAGTTTTAGAGTTACTGTCCGTTTCATTCTAATGTAGAGTATTATCCTTAAGCTTTAAAAGAGTATCGTTTCTCTGATTGAAATCAACTTTCTAACACCCACTTTATTCCAAAAGATGGAGTTCGTGATAAAAAGTCAAGCTTTTAATGATTAATTCCAAAAGATGATAGGGTGGTGTCATGAAGATCACTCGCTTTGGTGTTTCGGTTCCAGATGAACTACTTCAGAAGTTTGACCGTATAATCGAGGAGAAGGGCTATGTGAACAGGAGCGAGGCAATAAGGGACATGATGAGGGACTTCATAGTCAGGCACGAGTGGGAGCAGGGCGAGGGCGAGGTCGCCGGCACGATAACCATGGTCTACAACCACGATGAGGCCGAGGTCGTTAAGGAGCTCCTTGACCTTCAGCACGACTACCTGAACGAGATAATTTCCAGCATCCACGTCCACATGGACGAGCACAACTGCCTGGAGGTCATCATAGTCAAGGGCAAGGCCAACAGGATAAAAGAGATAGCGGACAGACTGCTGAGCCTCAAGGGCGTGAAGCACGGCAAGCTCGTTGTGACCGGGACGGGGAAGGAGCTTGTTTGATGAAATTTAAAAATGGGGGGACGAGTCTCTACCCCACGACCTCCACCACGTCGCCGTTCCCCGGCGGAAGGACGGACATGATGTCCTCCTCTCTGACTTTGTAGCCCCACTTCTCCAGGATGTGCTTTATTTTCTTCACCAGCTCGCTCTTCCTGAGCTGGCCAGGGCGGATTACGATGTATCTGTCTGTGTGGGCTTTTATTGCATCCACCGGGGCGCAGACGACGAAGTCCTCGCCCTCGTAGTTGATTACGCCGACTGCCAGCTTGAGCGGTATGCCGTGGAGCCAGTTCCTCTTGCCGTAGACCATGAACGCACCTTTGCCCAGGTACTCGCCGCTGGGCGTCTGCTTGGTGACCTGGTTAGGATAGGCCCAGTAGGCGTCCTCGCTGTAAACGCCCCTGCTCCAGGCCTTGCTCATCGAGACCGCGAACTGGCAGGCTTCAAAGATGGTCTTTTCTCCTGCCTTCTGGCCGTCCTTGATGACGACGTGGGGAGCGCCGTAAACGTCAGCGTGGCAGTAGAGGTCGTTATCGCTCATGTGCTTCTTGACGAGAATCTCGTTGGTGCTCGCGTCCTTTCCGGCAAGGACGAGGAAGCCCTCGCTTGAGATGAACCAGCGGAACTTCTCGAACCACTTCTTCTTTCTGCGCTCTATTCTCTTTACTGCGAGCTCCTTTTTCATTTCCTCTTCTATCAGCCTCTCTATCTCCTCGAGCTTCCTCTTGGTGTCTTCGTAGGCCTTCAGCGCCCCCTCGTGCTTGTGGCGGAACTTCTTGGCCTTCTCGTAGTACAGTTCGGCGTTCTCACCTATGCTTCTGTTGAGGTACAGCTTGACCTTCTTCCCCTCGAGTTTTATAGTGACTGCCTTCTCCTTGGGGTCGGTTGACTTCACCATAAGGGCCACTTTGTTCCCCGCTTTCTTGCCCTCCTCTATTCTCTTCTTGAACTCGTCCCAGCCGAGCTTTTCGGTGGCCTTCCTGAACTCCTCAAGGAGCTTCTCTATGAGGGCGTAGTTCGCGTAGATTAAATCGCCTATCTCCTGGTTGGCCTTTGCCCCTTCCTCAAAGCCCTTCAGCATCTCCTCCTGCTTCTTGAGCGTCATGAGGAGCTGCCTCTTCTTGGCCTCGAGCTTCTTCGTCTGCTCGATCCTCGCCTTCTCGAGGGTTATCTTTCCGAAGTACTCATCGAGGGCCTCGCTGAACGTGTTGAAGTACTTCTTCTCAAGTCCTTCGTAGATTTTCAGCTCTATTGGGACGACGTCGTACATGTTGCCGTCTTTGTAGACGATGTTCGGTTTGGGCTCGTCGTTGAACGTCCTCATCATGGCCTCGTAAACCCTCAGCAGGTCGTCGTCGCTCAGCTCCTTCACCGGCGTCGTCTTCTCGAAGCCGGCCCTGATGGAAATCTCCTCTGCATACATTCCGCCCATGTTGAGCTTTCTGGCGAGGGCCCTGACGAGTTCGAGCTCTTCGTCTTCCCTCATGAGTTCGATGAACCTCTCCCGCGTTACCTCGAGCGGGTTTTCACGGGCGGGCGGGTACTGATATTCCGCCTTTGGCATTATCCTTCTGTCCTTGTACTCCTCGTAGCGGAGCGCTGCCACTATCGTGTTATTTGAGTCAACGAGGATTATGTTTCCCCTCCTGAAGAGCTCACCAATGAGTGTGTAGTCACCTATCCTGATTTTAACAATCCTGTCAAAGCCGTGCTGCTCTATCTCGTCGATGAAGCCGCCGCTGAGGTGTTTCCTGAGGAGCATGGTGAAGCTCGAGGGCTGCTTTGGGGCCTCCTTGACGTAAGTTGTCACGTGGAAGCGCTTTCCTGCCTGGAGGATTAGGTCCTGCCTCCCTTCTTTCGTCCTGAGCTTTATTCTAATCTCATCGCCATCGTGGTAAATCTTGTCAACGCGAGAGCCAACCAGAGACTGAAGTTCCATCACGATGTAGCGAATATCAACGCTGCTCATCTCTTCCTTCATCTTCTCACCCCTCAGGGATTGTTTCTTTCCCCTTTAAACCTAACCTGTGCCGTACTCGCCCGCGGCTCAGCTCTGCTAATGCTCAGGGTACGGTAGCAATCCCTGTAATATGGGATGAAAAGCTACTTTACTTTTGTTCTCCACGTACTACGGGGCAATGGGCGAGACCTACCTTCATGTTTGGGGGGGCTTGGGGGGCAGTGAGAATGTGTTCCGGCCCGTAGTGGCCGCCAGATACGTAGTCGAGAATCCTCCAGGGGTTTTGCCCGAAGAGCCTCTTTTCGAAAGCCTTTTTTGGAGTTTTGACAAACTATCTACTGTGATTACCATGAAAAAGATTGAAGCGATTATTAGGGGAAACGATTTCGATAGGGTCAAGAACGCCCTCAAGCAGATTGGCATTGTGCCTATGACGGCTTACCCCGTCCAGGGAAGGGGCGTTCAGGGTGGAGTCCCGCCGTACGACCTCCTTCCCAAGATGAAGATTGAGATTGTAGTTAAGGACAAGGACGTTGAGAAGGTGATTGACGTCATCACCAGGAACGCGAGAAGCGGAACACCGGGGGATGGGAAGATATTCATAAGCCCCGTGGAAGATGCGATCAGGATAAGAACTGGGGAGAGGGGAAACGAAGCCCTCTACTGAGGGCTTTCTTTTTTCAGAGGAAAGCGTGCCTGTGTTTGTAGAGCATGTATGCCGCGTATCCAAGGAGCACGACGCTTGCGACTCCGAATATAAGCATTACTCCCGCGATTATTGTGGCCGTTGTCGTTGAAACGCCAAGCCCTTCCGCGGCCTCCTGAATACCACTGGGACTTAGGAGTACTTCCAGATAAATCCTGGTTGCAAGGGCTCCCGTTATCATAGGTATCGGTATGGAGGACATTGCGAGCATAAAACCCATGTATCCTCGTCTTTTCATGCTTAGGAGGGAGAACAGTATCGGGATAACGAGGACAAGAGACGTTATCTTGAAAGCGGTCGGCAGAAATGCCGTAACTGCGAAGTAAGACACCATCCCCCATACGTATGCCTTGTGTGCTTTGTTGAGATGCTTTAGCTCCCCTGCGAAGTCATATGGGGCGGCGCGGGAGTATTTTAACATGGCATCAACGTCTTTCAGGTACTCCTTTTCACCTAATTTCTCTATGACTTTATTGCTGGTGGAAGTCTTCAGCCTGGTAGCTCGTTTCAGGAAGAAGTTCGCGAGCTCTTCATTGTCTACAACAACCTCTTCCGAAAGTTTCAGAAAGTTCTCCCTTGCTTCACGTATTTTATCCAGCGCATTCTGCTTTTTCCTCGGTGAGAGCGCGGTTACATTCTTCAGGCGTTCTTCGACTTCCTTCAGAACATCCGCAGTCTCTTTGAGAATCTTGGAACTCTTCACAGAAACACCTCCCAACATAAAAGAAAAATGAAAGGCTTTAAGCCTTTCTCTCGGCCTTTATAAGTTTGCCAACTGCCAGATACATCCAGGTGAGGATTACTCCCCAGGCCAAGAGCATGAAAGCCAGAGCGCTTGCCTTCATCTTCACCACCTCAGACCCTTATGATAACTTCGTTCTTCTCGAGCTCCTCGCCGTACTTCTTCTTGATGGCCATGTACGCTTCAAGGGCTCCGATGATGAGGACGAAGATTATGATTGCCCTGGATTCCATGACTATCTTTCTGGCATACTCTACTGTCGTGCTTATCAGGGCCTCCTCGTTTACAAGGTACTCAAGGTACTTCTGGCTCATCGTTATGGTGCCGTTGGTGAGGTAGTCAGCGGTGTTCTTGCCGAGGAGTACCAGGACGTAGGCCGGCGCTATGTACTTGATTATCGGCATGATCCACTTTGGAAGCTTGATGTATGCTCCCTTGTGGAGCTCCTCCCAGAAGTTCTCCGGCTTGAAGAGCCAGACGCCGACTATGATGTCGAAGAGTCCAAGCACGACGAGCAGGTAGCTGCCGACCCACATGTCGAGGTCGGTGAGGAGCAGTAGCGTCTTGTCTAGGGCTATTGGCAGGCCTATGATGAAGTAGAGGACAAAGATTATTGCGGAGCCAACCCTTCTGTTGATCTTGAGGTCCTCCTCGAGGAGGGCGGTGAGGTAGTTGTACATTGCTATTGCTGAGGTGAAGCCCGCGAACCACAGGAGCAGGAACCACACTGCACCGAAGAACCGTCCGCCGACCATGTTCATGAAGACGTTTGGCAGAGCTAAGTACGCGAGGCCAACGCCAGCCTTGATACCTTCCTCGCCGAGGTAGGCAAAGGCTATCGGTATGGCTATTGAACCACCAAGGATAACCTCTGCGAACTCGTTGAGTGAAACGGTGGCCAGACCGCTTAGGGCAACGTCATCCTCCGGGCCGAGGTAGCTGGCGTAGTTCTGGATGATACCCATACCGAGCGAGAGCGTGAAGAATATCTGTCCAGCTGCAGCAAGTGCTGACTCCCAGGTCACATCGCTGAACCTCGGCTCCCACAGGTACTCGAATCCCTTGATTGAGCTCCACTCCGGCTTAACCGGGGAGCCAAGGGTGAGAGACCTTATGACGAGGAGTATGGCCGCCACGTACAGCAGTGGCATCATGACCTTGACCCATCTCTCGATACCCTTGCTGACACCCTGGGCAACTGCTATTCCAAGGAGGCCCACGGAGATTGCCCAGAACACGAGCACCTGCGGTGTGTTCTTTATGTAGCTAACGAAGAAGTCGTAGGTGCTGGTTGCGTTCATGTATGCGCCGGTTGCGCTGAAGTAGGTATAGGCTGCGGACCAGCCGACTATGTGGAGGTAGTAGCCGTTCAGGAGCGATGTGACCGAGAAGGCCAACATACCCCCGATCATACCGAAGATAACTGCAGTCTTTGGCTTTACGCTCTCCCTGGCCATGAGGTAGAACGTCGGTCCAAGGGTTCCGTGTCCATACTTGCCACCGTATCTTCCCTCGACCCACTCAATCCACATCACTGGAATTCCAAGGAGGAACAGCGCGGCGAAGTATGGTATCATGAACGCGCCGCCACCGAACTTGGCCGCCTGGTACGGGAACCTCCAGAAGTTACCGAGACCAATGGCATTTCCTGCCATCGCTAAGATCAATCCCAATTTGGTTGCCCATTGATCCCTCGGTTGTTCCACAATATTCACCTCCGGTCTTATAATGCTGAATAGCGAAACCCCGTGTACTGCAACGGGGTATTATGTATAAGATAAGGCATCCTATAAAAACATTTCTGATATTTCTTTTCGACAACAGCCGGTTTACTCGGGCGTTAAACTGTGGCACTCCCGTTCTCGTCATTTATTTAATGTGATTGGAAAATCTTAATTTCGTATTTGTCACTATGACAATTATAGTATCCAGATACTACAGAATGACTAACCCTGGCCGCGACGCTTCCATCAAGTATTTAACCCTCCGATGCTACACTGTGTCGTGCCCGATGATTGGAACAAGAGTGAGCTGATGGGTGATGACCGACTTCTCGCTGAGGGCACTTTAATCTCTCGTTCTATGTCCTACGGGCTCTACTTGGGTTCATCGATGCAGCTTTATGTCCTTCAATGTATAAAAAATCTTGGATGTACATCCCTCTTTTTGCTCGAAGATTTCGAGAGGGTTTTTCTTTTTGCCGAAAATTTCCGTACATAACTTTTTGTTTAAAATTAACCGTTCTCCTGCCTCCTTTATCGAAAGGTTTATATATGCAAACGCCTAAGAGTACCTCGCAAATTACCGAAACTTGAGGTGGGAAAAATGGTCGAGATTGACCCGTTTGAGATGGCCGTTAAGCAGCTCGAGAGGGCTGCCCAGTTCATGGACATAAGCGAAGAGGCCCTTGAGTTCCTCAAGAAGCCCATGAGGATTGTTGAGGTCAGCGTTCCGCTTGAGATGGACGACGGTTCTGTTAAGGTTTTCACCGGTTTCCGTGTTCAGCACAACTGGGCCCGCGGTCCGACCAAGGGTGGTATAAGGTGGCACCCGGCCGAGACCCTCAGCACCGTTAAGGCCCTCGCCACCTGGATGACCTGGAAGGTTGCGGTTGTTGACCTCCCCTACGGTGGAGGTAAGGGTGGTATTATCGTTAACCCGAAGGAGCTCAGCGAGAGGGAGAAGGAGAGGCTCGCTAGGAGCTACATAAGGGCCATCTACGATGTCATCAGCCCATACACTGACATTCCGGCTCCTGACGTTTACACCAACCCGCAGATCATGGCCTGGATGATGGACGAGTACGAGGCCATCAGCAGGAGGAAGGTCCCGAGCTTCGGTATCATCACCGGTAAGCCGCCGGGAGTTGGCGGTATCGTCGCCAGGATGGACGCCACCGCCCGCGGTGCCAGCTACACCGTCCGTGAGGCCGCCAAGGCCCTCGGCATGGACCTCAAGGGCAAGACCATAGCCATCCAGGGTTACGGTAACGCCGGCTACTACATGGCCAAGATCATGAGCGAGGAGCACGGCATGAAGGTCGTCGCCGTCAGCGACAGCCGCGGCGGTATCTACAACCCGGACGGCCTCAACCCGGACGAGGTCCTCGAGTGGAAGAAGAAGAACGGTAGTGTTAAGGACTTCCCAGGCGCGACCAACATCACCAACGAGGAGCTCCTCGAGCTCGAGGTCGACGTCCTCGCCCCGAGCGCCATCGAGGGTGTCATCACCAAGGACAACGCTGACAACGTCAAGGCCAAGATCGTCGCCGAGCTCGCCAACGGTCCGACCACCCCGGAGGCCGACGAGATCCTCCACGAGAAGGGCGTCCTCATCATCCCGGACTTCCTCTGTAACGCCGGCGGTGTTACCGTCAGCTACTTTGAGTGGGTTCAGAACATAACCGGCGACTACTGGGACACCGAGACCACCAGGGCCAAGCTCGACAAGAAGATGACCAAGGCCTTCTGGGACGTCTACAACACCCACAAGGACAAGGACATCCCGATGAGGGATGCCGCCTACGTCGTCGCCGTCCAGAGGGTCTACGACGCCATGAAGTGGCGCGGATGGGTCAAGAAGTGATTTCTTCTCCCTTCCTTTTCTGTTCTGAATTCTCTGCTGTTCTCAAGTAATATAAAAACAAAAGTCATCCCTTTGTCCAGTAGTCCTTCTCCTCCACCATCGCCATTATCATCTCGTCCTCGTCTTTGAACATAGTCCTCCGCGATGGGTTCTGCATGCCGTAGAACTCCATGAACGGGCTCGGGCGCCTCTTGAACGGGTAGTAAAGGTATATCGCCGCTAGAGTCCTGTAAGCCTCCGCCATCTCACTGACCACTCCGGCGGAAACACCTTCCGCGTAGTGGTAGACCGCTATTGCCTTACTGACGTCGACGAGGTTGAAGTCCCTCTCGACGAGCTGGCGTCTCAGTATCTCAGTGGCCTGCTCGATGTCCTCCCTTTCAAGCTCGTCCGCCTCGTTCCCGTCGAGGAGGTGCTTTATTTTGATCTTCTTGATGTTGGGATTCTTAGCTACTTGGTTGTCGTACTCAGCCACTACCCACCAGTCGTCGAGCGCTCCGGGGTCGAGGACTGTGAAGTGCTCGCTGAGCTTGTTGTAGAAGTCCCTGACGCGGTGGTAGTACTCCTCTTCGTGGCCCGTCATCGGGTAACTGAGGTAGACGAGGGGCTTTTCATTCTCGCGGAATATTAGGTCAAGAAAGACCTCCGGCGGGTGCCTTATGCCGAACTGGAGGACGTAGCGGACGTTTATC
>DRGF01000006.1 GCA_011050175.1 Thermococcus sp.
CCTTTATGGCGGGCTTTGTGCTCACCGTGGTCTTCGAGAGGATAAGGCTCGCCCTGGTAA
The DNA here is from genome assembly GCA_011050175.1 of Thermococcus sp. Lineage (GTDB taxonomy): Archaea > Methanobacteriota_B > Thermococci > Thermococcales > Thermococcaceae > Thermococcus. Next base: position 61 of record DRGF01000006.1, read on the forward strand.
GGCGCTGAGTTTTTATCCCCTTTACCGTATTCCTTCCGGTGGTGAGAGTGAGTGATATGAGGTACTCTGAGCTGGCTGAGCTCTACAGAAGGCTTGAGAAGACCACACTCAAAACGCTCAAGACGAAGTTTGTTGCGGACTTCCTGAAGAAAACGCCGGACGAGTTGCTCGAAATCGTCCCCTACCTTATCCTCGGCAAGGTTTTCCCGGATTGGGACGAGAGGGAGCTTGGAGTTGGTGAGAAGCTTCTGATAAAGGCCGTCTCCATGGCAACGGGTGTTCCCGAGAGGGAGATAGAGAACTCCGTCAGGGATACGGGAGACCTTGGCGAGAGCGTTGCCCTGGCTTTAAAGAAAAAGAAGCAGAGGAGCTTCTTCAGCCAGCCGCTTACTATAAAGCGGGTCTACGATACCCTGGTCAAGGTCGCCGAGGCGGCGGGAGAGGGGAGCCAGGACAGGAAGATGAAATACCTGGCCAACCTCTTCATGGACGCCGAAGCGGAGGAGGGTAAGTACCTGGCAAGGACGGTTCTGGGGACGATGAGAACCGGCGTCGCCGAGGGGCTGATGAGGGACGCCATAGCCGAAGCCTTCAGGGTCAAGGCCGAGCTGGTGGAAAGGGCCTACATGCTCACGAGCGACTTCGGTTACGTCGCGAAGGTTGCGAAGCTCGAGGGCAACGAGGGGCTCTCAAGGGTCAGGATTCAGGTGGGCAAGCCCATAAGACCGATGCTCGCCCAGAACGCGGCCAATGTGAAGGAAGCTCTGATAGAGATGGGTGGAAAGGCGGCGTTTGAGATAAAATACGACGGGGCGAGAGTCCAGGTCCACAGGGACGGCGACAGGGTTGTTGTATACTCCCGCAGGCTGGAGAACGTGACGAAGTCAATCCCAGACGTGGTATCTGCAATTCTGGAGAGTATAAAGGTTGAAAAGGCCATAGTGGAGGGCGAGCTCGTTGCCGTGGGTGAGGAAGGGAAGCCCAGGCCCTTCCAGTACGTCCTCAGGCGCTTCAGGAGGAAGTACAACATCGAGGAGATGGTGGAGAAGATTCCGCTTGAGCTGAACCTCTTCGACGTCCTCTACGTTGACGGTGAGGCGCTGATAGACACCCCCTTCGCCGAGCGCAGGAAGAAGCTTGAGGAGATAATCGCCCAGAGCGAGCGGATAAAGCTGGCCGAACAGCTCGTCACGGACAACGCCGAGGAGGCTGAAAAGTTCTACCAGCGGGCCCTTGAGCTCGGCCACGAGGGCCTCATGGCGAAGCGGCTTGATTCCACCTATGAGCCAGGAAACAGGGGCAAGAAGTGGCTCAAGATAAAACCGACCATGGAAGACCTCGACCTCGTCATAATAGGCGCCGAATGGGGCGAGGGAAGGCGCGCGCACCTCCTTGGCTCATTCCTTGTCGCGGCCTACGACCCCCACAGCGGGGAGTTCGTCCCGGTCGGAAAGGTCGGAAGCGGCTTCACGGATGAGGATTTGGTCGAGTTCACGAAAATGCTCAAGCCCCTCATCACCGGTGGTGAGGGCAAGTACGTCGAGATTGAGCCGAAGGTAGTCATTCAGGTCACGTACCAGGAGATACAGAAGAGTCCGAAGTACAAGAGCGGGTTCGCCCTGAGGTTCCCGCGCTACGTCGCTTTGAGGGAGGACAAGAGTCCGGAGGAAGCGGACACAATCGAGCGCATCGCCCAGCTCTACGAGCTCCAGGAGAGGTTCAAGGCAAAGAGATGACTTCCTCCTCTTCCTCTTCTTGCCTGTTGATGGTCACTAAGATGTGCCTCACGCTCTCTTTTGCCATCAGAGGGATTAGGAGCATTGCCCCGGTCGAGGCTATGGCCAAGAGCACGACCAGTTCTTCCGAAACTCCCCGGATTATCGCGAGAGGGGGGAGGTCGTAGAGGACGTGGGCAATCATCGAGAATGCCAGGCCCTTCAGCCTCTCCGTGCCCTCCTCGCCAAGCATGAAGCCTGCGGTTATCACTGCCCAGACGGTATGAAAACCCGCGAGGGCGAATCTAACGCCTATTAAATATGCCCCATGCCCAGGGCCACTATCCTGGTGCCGTAGAGGAGTCCCTCGATGAGGCCCATGAAAAGAGCCGTTCCATTTTTCTTTTGAAAGCCTCGCCCTTCAGGGCGGGGAGGAGGTCAGTGTCTCCTCTGTGATTCCGGCAATGAAGGCCCGGAGGATCTATCTCTGGAGTATCAGAAAGGGGGTCTCAACGAGCGACGCCACAACGAGTGCAAGAAGGCCGAGGCCAAAGCTCACCCCAATCCAGCCGCTCCTGGGAAGCCGCCGCCATGTCTGCAGTGTGTACTTTATCCCAATGAGGACGCTCAGTCCTCCGACCACGATCACGATGCTGAAGTAAAAATAGAGAATTTCCTCTGGAGACGGCATGTACGTTTTTTCTCTTCCCAACTTATTAACCTGACGCCAAGCTTTTTAAGTTCGTGTTTATTTTAACCTTAATTGGGGGAGAAATTAACATTGGGGTGTCCAAAATGGAGGATATGAAAGGCAGGCTTATTGACATGTTCTTTGAGGAGGGTGCCATACTCTTCGGCCACTTCGTTCTCACCTCCGGAAAGGAGAGCGACTACTACATCAACGTCAAGAAGCTGATAACGAATCCCGAGGCATTAAAGCTCATCGCGGGTCTTATGAAGGCCAGGGCTGATGAACTCGGCCTGGAGTTTGACCGCGTTGCTGGTCCGGAGCTGGGGGCTGTGCCGATAGCGACGGCCCTCTCGCTGGAAACGGGGAAGCCGCTCGTCATAGTCCGCAAGAAACCCAAGGGCCACGGTACTGGGAGCCAGATCGAGGGGGAGGTCAAGCCCGGTGAGAGGATACTCTTGGTAGAAGACGTGACGACCACCGGCGGTAGCGTCCTGCGCGCGGCAGAGGTTCTGGAGAATGCTGGGGCTGAGGTAGTGGCCATAAGCGTGGTTGTTGACCGGGAAGAAGGGGCAGGCGGGAAGATAGGGGAGAAATACAGGTTCATACCCCTGGTCACGGTTTCAGAGCTTTTTGCCCGCAAAGGCTCTATCAAAACTGAGGAGTGAGGTTACAGCCTCATACAACCTGTGGGACATACCTCTTCTTTTCTCCCGGTTGAATATCCACTTTATCAGGATGTCACCGCTCTCCGCTATCGCTTTTGATGCTTTGGCGTGAGGAGCGTAGTCGATAACCGGCCTCCCGTAGTTCGTCGCCTCGGGAACCTTGTTATCAAACGGTATGACGCCGACCACCGGCACGTCCACACTGTGCTCAAGAAATTCGATAATGTCATCCACGTCCCCGGACGATTCTCGCACCTTGTTGAGTATAACGCCGACATTGAGGCCGTACGCTTTCCCCAGCGATTTAAGCTTCACTACTTCGTTCTCTATCATCCTGTGGACGGACTTTATGGGGGAGCGCTCTATCTCAATTATGATGAGCTGGTACTTGGCGAGCCGGAAAGTCGAGATTGTGTCGAAGGGGATGCCGACGGGGGAGTCTATTATGGTGACCTCATATCTGGTCCTAATCTCGTTAACTATGTCCCGCAGTCTTTTCTGGTTCATGTCGATAACGTCGTAGATCTTTGAGCTACCGGGGAGTATGTCAACGCCCGTTTTGGGGTCGTGATACACTGCCTGAATGACCTCCATGTCGGGATTCTTCAGGAGGGTGTGGATGTTGTACCTGGGGTCATATATTCCGAAATGGAATGCGAGTTTTGGGAGGTACAGGTCACCGTCCACGACGAGGGTGCTGTAACCCCTCCGTGAGAAGTACGTGCTTAGGTTTGCGCTCATAGTTGTCTTTCCTGCACCGCCTCTGCCTGTGACGACTATAGATACCATTAGCTAGACCTCCAACTACATTAATTCAAAGAAATTATTGTCAAGAAATTATTGGAGAAGGGATCAGATGTAATCCCCTATGGTTTTGGCTCGAACCATTATAGTGGCCTTATCTCGGCCGTAGAAGACTTCGACGAGACCGTCAGATTCAAGCTCTTTCAGGGCCTTAAAGACCGCGGGTGCAGGTGTTTCGAGTTCGGCGCTCAGCTTTTGGAGGGCGACTGCCCTCTTTTTGGTGGCCAGTACCTTATACACGGTATCCTTACGCCTGCCAAACATTCGGAGGCACCGCTACTAATTACGTCAAAGAACTAAATAAACCTTCCGTGGACATCGTTGGCAGGCGTCCAAAGGCAGGTTTATAAAGTGCATCGGGGAGGGGGAATCATGCGGGGAATCGTTGAGAGACTTGATAATGAGGGAATGGGCGTTGTGCGTGTCGGGAAGAGGAAAATCCATGTTCCCTTCACGGCACCTGGAGACGTTGTTGAAGTGAGAAAATGGAGAAAGCGGAAGAAGGCCCTAGTGGCTACTGATTTTGAGGTTGTTGAGCCGTCTTCAATGAGAACAGAGCCGAAATGTCCGTACTTTGGAGTCTGCGGTGGGTGTCTTCTTCAGCATATCCCGTACGAGAGACAGGTTGAGTTCAAGGAGGAGAAGCTCTCGACACTTCTTGGTATGGACGTCGAGGTTATTCCGTCCTCTATGATTTATGGTCATAGAAACCGCATAGATGTTGTCATTTCGACAAGCGGAATTGGGTTCAGGAGGCGCGGCACGTGGTGGGACGCGGTTGACATCAAGCGGTGCCCCGTCTTCGGTGAATCCAGCGGAAGGGTTCTCCGCTCCCTGCGAGAGTTTATAGAGGATCATGGGCCCAGCCTGTATGAAATACGGAAGAACGAGGGTTTTCTGCGCTACATCGTCATCCGTGAGGGCAAGTTTACGGGGGAGCTCATGGTGAACCTCGTCACTTTGGAGGGCAGTCTTCCTGAGGAGTTCCCCGGGTACTTCGATTATGCCACTTCCGTTTACTGGAGCGTGAACAGGACGCCAAGCGACGTCTCCTACGGCGAGATAGAGCGCTTCTGGGGCGAGGAATTCATAAGAGAGCGGCTCGACGATGTAACCTATCTCATCCACCCGAACAGCTTTTTCCAGACGAACAGCCACCAGGCGGTCAACCTGGTGCGCAAGGTGGCGGAGCTCGTTGACGGTGAGAGGGCCCTTGACCTCTACTCCGGTGTGGGGACCTTTGGTATATACCTCGCAAAGAGGGGGTTCTCAGTTGAGGGTATCGAGATAAATCCATTCGCTGTGGAAATGGCCAACAGAAACGCCGAGCTCAACGGTGTCGACGCTGTGTTCCGGGTGGGACAGGATAAGGACGTCGAGGATCTGTCTGAATATGATACTGTAATAGTTGATCCGCCGAGGGCGGGATTGCATCCCAAACTGGTACGGAAAATCTTAAAAGACAGGCCTGAGAGCGTCGTTTACGTCTCCTGCAACCCGAAGACCCTCAGGGCGAATCTCGATGAACTGCTGGATGCCTACTCAGTAGAGGCCGCGGTGGGGCTCGATATGTTCCCGCACACGCCCCACGTGGAGACGGTTGTCAAACTTAAACTCAAGGTTTAACTTTAGAACTTATAGGTTCAAAAACTTAATATACGTAGTCAGCATAAAGTTAAAAGAGGTGATGAAAAATGCTTGACGAGAGAGACAAGATCATAATTGAGATGCTCACCAAGGATGCCCGCACCCCCTTCACGGAGATAGCGAAGGTTCTGGGCATAAGTGAGACTGCTGTGAGAAAGCGCGTAAAGGCCCTTGAGGAGGCGGGAGTTATAAAGCAGTACACCGCTGTCGTTGACCCCTCAAAACTGGGCTACAACCTGGTCAGCCTCACGGGCGTTGACACACTGCCGGAGAAGATATTCGAGGTGGCCAGCAAGCTCAAGGAGTTTGAGTTCGTGAGGAGCGTTTACCTCACGAGTGGAGACCACATGATAATGGCGGAAATCTGGGCCAGGGACGGGGAAGACCTTTCGGAGATAATCTCCAACAAGATTGGCAAGATTGAGGGCGTCACCAAGGTCTGCCCCGCTATAATCCTTGAGAAGCTTAAGTGAGGCACGCCCCCGGCGTGCATTCCTCGTTTTTGCAGACTTGACTCGGTAAAAAGGCCTTTTCTGAAAGTGTCCCCCGCAACAACCGCTCATAAGCAAATCCTGGGGAAATTACTCTCAAAATACCGTTCAAAAGAAATCACGGACTTTTATGAAGCTTTTCGCCAGAAGAGTTATTGAATGGTGGGGGCGCGGGGATTTGAACCCCGGTCCGCGGGTTTCTCCGGGTCAGAGCTCCAAAGGCTCATCCCCAATCAGCAAACCCGCAAGTCCTCATACCTCTGGAGCCCGCGATGATGGACCAGGCTACACCACGCCCCCATCCGGCTTAACCTTAGCAGCCCCGGGTTTATAAACTTTGCTCCCGGAAGTTTTATTACCATTGATGCACAAAAATATTCTGAGGTGACCTGACATGGAGGAGCCTGTAGTTATTGGAAAGGACAAGTTCAGGATAAGCGACGACGAGATCGCCAGAAGGGAGCTCCGTGTCGTTAAGGTTCATGATGACGTGATACAGGTTCAGGAGGAGGTTCATGGCATCATAGCCCTCGTCGGTGCGAGTTCCAGCGTCAACATCAAAAAAGAAGAGCTCAAGAGCCTGATCAAGGTGGCAAGAGAAGAGTTTGGCTGGACGGACATCTGTGAGTGAGGTTTCTTTTGTTTTATCTCTCCACAGCCTTCTTGGATTTTGACGCATTTTTGTGTATCATCGACGGTGATATTAACGTTTTATAAGCATAAAAGTGGTCAAAGCTACTGGTGATTGCCGGTGGCAGTTGGAGAAAAGATAACCATTAGCGTGATCAAGGCCGACATCGGTGGCTGGCCGGGGCACTCAAGGGTGCACCCTCAGCTTGTTGAGACTGCCGAGGAAGTCCTCTCAAAGGCCGTTGAGGATGGAACGATAATCGACTTCTACGTGGCCTATGCGGGCGATGACCTTCAGCTCATCATGACCCACAAGAAGGGCGTTGACAGTCCCGACGTTCACGGCCTGGCCTGGAAGGCCTTTGAGGAGGCCACCAAGGTCGCCAAGGAGTTCGGCCTCTATGGTGCCGGCCAGGACCTGCTTAAGGACGCCTTCAGCGGAAACGTCCGCGGAATGGGGCCGGGCGTTGCCGAGATGGAGATTACCCTGAGGAAGAGCGAGCCGATAGTCACTTTCCACATGGACAAGACCGAGCCCGGAGCGTTCAACCTCCCGATATTCAGGATGTTCGCCGACCCCTTCAACACGGCCGGCCTCGTCATAGACCCCCACATGCACATGGGCTTCCGCTTTGAGGTCTGGGACATAAAGGAGCACAAGCGCGTTATCCTCAACACCCCCGAAGAGGTCTACGACCTCCTTGCCCTCATCGGCGCGAAGAGCCGCTATGTCATCAAGCGCGTCTTCCCGAAGGAGGGGCACAAGATAAGCAAGGACGAGCCGGTCGCCGTCATCAGCACCGAGAAGCTCTACGAGATAGCCGGCGAGTACGTCGGCAAGGACGACCCAGTTGCGATAGTAAGGGCCCAGAGCGGTCTTCCCGCCCTTGGAGAAGTCCTTGAGCCCTTTGCCTTCCCGCACCTCGTCAGCGGGTGGATGAGGGGAAGCCACAACGGCCCGATAATGCCCGTCCCGATGCACCAGGCCAACCCGACGAGGTTCGACGGCCCGCCGCGCGTCGTTGCCCTCGGATGGCAGATAAGCCCCGAAGGGAAGCTCGTCGGCCCCGTTGACCTCTTCGACGACCCTGCCTACGATTACGCCAGGCAGAAGGCCCTTGAGATAACCGAATACATGCGCAGGCATGGGCCCTTCGAGCCCCACAGGCTCCCGTTGGAGGATATGGAGTACACCACCCTCCCTGGCGTGCTGAAGAGGCTCGAGGAGAGGTTTGAGGACATCGAGTGACGCACTTCTTTTCCTCTTTTGATTTCAAGGTTTCTTTAATGTTCTCTGGCAGTTCTAATTGCTAATGTTCTACCTGTTTTTACGACATCTAGCCCGGCTTTTTGATATGCCCATCGGAAACCTTAAATATTCGGGCATTCAACACTAACACTCGGAGTGATACAAAGGGGTGGGGGTTATGAAGTTCACAGTTCTCAGGATCAATCTTGACGAGAAAAAAGTGGAGAACGGAGAGCTGGAGAAGGATGGGGTATACGGCGTTATAGACTACGGCATTCACCTCCATGAGACCCTTGGAACTCACAGTATTGACCCATACGACCCGAAGAACGTCGTTGTCATGGGAATGGGGCCCTTCTCGGGTTCGGCTCTGCCCGGTGCCCACAGGCTCATGTTCTTCTTCCGCTCGCCGCTCTACGGGACGCTCTTCCCCTCTGCCATGGGCGGTGCCGCCTACGCCTTCAAGAACATCGGCGTTGACTTCGTCACCTTCGAGGGCAAGGCCGAGAAGCCCGTCGTGGTTCTGCTCTACAACGACGGCGAGAACATCAGGGTCGAGCTCCACGAGATCGAGCTTGAGAAGGTCATCGAGATATGGAAGGGCTACAAGGGCGAGGAAGGCGTTTATGCCCTTACCCAGTACCTCATCGACACCTTTGGGGAGCGCTTTGACTTTGAGTACCGCATAGCGGTTGTCGGGCCCGCCGCGCTGAACACCAACTACGGCGCGATCTTCTCCCAGACGCTGAGAAAGGGCGAGAGGGTTGTGGGTAGCGAGGACTGGGCCGCCCGTGGGGGTTCGGGAAGCGTTCTGCTCCGCGCTCACAACGTCGTCGGCATAATCTTCGGCGGCAAGCCGAGGAAAAAGGCCTTCCCCGGCGAGGACATCGGCAACTTCAGGACCTCCAAGGAGATAGTTGAGGGCGTCCACAAGAAGCCCTACAACGAGGTCATAGCCGAGAAGACGACCAAATACCGCTTCAACCCCAAGCTCAACACCGGTGGAACCTTCGGCGGAAACTACCCGGCCGAAGGCGACTTTGTCCCTATACTCAACTGGGGGATGCCCTACATTCCGAAGGAGGAGCGCATTAAGATACACGAGAACATAATGAAGCACTACTGGGAGCCCTTCAACGAGGAGGCAATAAAGACCAAGAACTGGACGACCTGTGGCGAGCCCTGTCCAGTGGTCTGTAAGAAGTACCGCCGCGGCCACCACGTCGAGTACGAGCCCTACGAGGCCAATGGCCCGCTCAGCGGAAGCATAAGCCTCCGCGCCAGCGACATAAGCGTCCACGCCGTTGATGCGATGGGCTTCGACGCCATCGAGTTCGGTGGAACAGCTGCGTGGGTTCTCGAACTTGTCCACCGCGGTCTGCTCAAGCCCGAGGAAGTCGGCATAAGCGGAAAGCCCGAGTTCACCAAGGAAGCACTCATCGAGCGCCCGGTCGAGGCGAGCGAGGTCAACGCGAAGCTCGTCGCTGAGCTGGCCCACCGCGTTGCCTTCGCCGAGAACGAGGTGGCGAAGATAATCGGCCTCGGCAAGAGGAAGGCCAGCGTGATCTTCGACGAGAAGTTTAAGGACAGGCTGAAGTACGGCGAGAGCTTCAAGGACTACGCTGTCTTCACCCCGCTCGGCGAGGACGGCGAGATGACTCCAACGATGTACTGGGCAATAGGCAACTACATCCCGCTCCCAATTCAGGGCCGCTACTGGACGTTCTACCAGTTCGGCGTCTTCCTTGAGCCGGAGGAGCTCGCCCAGAAGATAGTCGCCAGCGCCCTCTGGGAGTTCTGGTACGACAACGTCGGCTGGTGCCGCTTCCACAGGGGATGGATGAAGCCCGTCCTCAAGGCCCTGTTCATGGAGGCCTACGGAGAGAACGTTGACATGGAAGAGCACGCAAGGAAGCAGATAAGGCGCCTTATAGAGTACGCCAAGAAAGCTGGCTACACCCCGGCATTCTGGGACAGCATGCGCGTCATAGACCTCGTGGCCGCTGGAAGCGAGGAGTTCGGCAACGAGAACTGGGCCAAGAAGTTCAAGGAGGACAAGGTCGGCACTGCAAAGGAGTACTTGGAGAGGGTTCTCGACGCTTACAGCGAGATGATTGGGGCCGAGTGGAGGCTCTGAACTTTAAACTTATTTTCGCAACTCGGAATTTATTTTGTCGCATTCCAAATTTACTTCATTCAGGCCCTCTACTACACCATGAAGCGTCCCAGGGTACTCAATGGTGAATTCTATTATGGAGTTGAGTCCGTTCTCAATCAATGTTATATCCTTCTGACTTGCATTTCCCTGAGCTATTAGACTGTACGCAGTTTTGAGGAATATGTTACAGCTCTCATTGTTGTCGACAGCTGTGTCAAGTTCTGGGTTATTCCCATCAGCACCCCTCCAGCTGGCAACGTATCTCAGATCGTTCACCGTCAGCATAAACAGCTCGTACTCGGTATGATTCAATTCACTCAACAAAACCTCTCTTCGTTCGGGGTAATCGTTTAAAGCTGCCTTGGCCATTTTTGCATGGCGCCGTATCTCAAATAGCCTGATGGTTAGAATCTGGTCCCCCATGATTTGAGTTCGAAGCGCTACAGATTCATTCAGCTCTGCATTTTGTTTCAAGCTCCACACCGTTGTAGCGGCCAACACAAAAATGAGAAAAATGCATAGGAGGTTCTGCACTTTCATGGGCATCACCAATGGGTTACGGTTAGGCTAATTCTTTCATTAATGGTATAAAGCTTTTCCACAAAACCGCTTCCGGGGGGATATTCCCAGTAGACTGGAACTCTATAGAATACGTATATTGGGGAGGTTCCACCTGTTCCACTCTGATATTCAATAATAATCCCTTCTGTGTCTAAGTACTCATTTATGCGACTAATTTTGACGCTCTTGTATACAAATTTAAACGAGTTACTTTCGTCTCCTGGGGGGATATAAAAGTTGGACAGCTCGGATTGATGGTCGGGGATCAATGACATCGGATTTGGAATATCAAATGCCCATGACAGAAGATCAAGAGTCCACAAGATAAACTGTTCAAGTGAAGCACTCGGTCTTGGAGCAAGTACTGGTCCACTTACCCGATACACCCGATCATGAATGGCACTATTCCACGGAGCCGTGAGGCCTACCTCGATACTGTCCTTGTCTGGTCTAAATGTTCCTAATTGTAGGGGTGTTTCCATGCTTTTGAGGACAAAAGAAGTACCCCTGTCTATGTACTTCCCTTCATCCAGAATCCTTATTGCCACCTTGTAGTCGCCGTAATCTCTTAACAGAGTAGGTCCTTCAAAGCTACACCTGACCTTTATATACCACTGTTCTTCATATGGCTCTAACCATTGAGCACGCACTATGATGATGTTGTCGCTATTCACTACTCTACTTTCAGTCCCGCCCATTGGAATGATTTCTGGAGAACTTACTCTCATAACCTTGATTTCTGGTGTTACCACGAGAGGCAGCCAGTCATTTTTATCAAGTTCCACCATGGGCAGGTTTATAGCGCTAAGAGACTGAGATAATTTTTTGTCATACGCATTTAACGCGTATACTCCTCCGTTTCTGTCTGCTAGAAAGATCTCTATCGTACCATTTGTGTATATGTTGCCTTGAAGAGCTAGAATTTTGTCGTCTGTATTTGAATTATTAAACAAAATCACATAGCCATCAAAATATCTTGATCTAAATATTGAAATTCTCTTTCTTGTGGATATCATTTTTTTCCCGTTCCAGATTAGGATATTGGCAGTATTTGAAGTAATCTTGAAAATTCCCGTTATTCTGTCCAGCCTGTGATGTGTTGTTATGGTGGTTCCTACTTTTGAATTGGGATTTGGGTCATATATTCCGTGTAGATCCATTGAGGCTTTCAATGGCATTGTTCCCTCAATTTTTATAGCCTCTGCGCTCCCAGCCGTCACTCCGACCATCAGCAGTCCCAACAGGACTGCGAGGAGTGGCTTCCCCTTCAAGATGTTCGCCTCCACTAAGTTTTTGCAGTATTGTCTATGCAACTAATCTTTATAAACTTTTCCTTTTATTATAAGTAAATATTTCTCCTTTTTTTCGAGTATAAACTTATTCGAACCTGAGTTTTTCTCTTAGAACCCTCCAAAAGAAGCCCGAGTAAAAGAGTTGCATAGCCATGCAACAGCTAAACCCTTATATTTCTCCTCTTCCCTCAGCTCTTTAGGTGAGAACAATGCGGGCAGTTGTAATAGGCTCCGGAATCGGCGGCCTTCTGACGGCCTCCTTCCTGGCAAAAAACGGTCATGATGTTACAGTACTCGAAAAGGCGCCCTACATCGGCGGCCGCTTTACAAATCTGGACTACAAAGGCTTCGGCCTCTCGACCGGTGCCTTCCACATGCTCCCCCACGGAGAGGACGGCCCCCTGGCCCATCTCCTCAGGCTCCTCAACGCGGACGTCCGGATAGTGAACTCTGACCCTAAGGGAATGATATTCTACGAGGGGAAGACCTTCCACTACCGCGAGGGCTGGAAGTACCTGAGCTTTACTGAGAAGGCGAAGGCCACAAAGCTCCTCCTCGACATAAAGCGCGGGAAGCTGCCGGTGGACGACCCGGAGATGAGCGGCCGCGAATGGATTCGGGAGAAGATAGGCAACAACGAGTTTGCTGACCTCTTCATCAAAAGCTTCCTCGGCTGGGCCGACAGCGTCTTGGACGTCCCTGCCGGAGAGCTGGCGAGGGAGATAAAGGCGGCTCTGAGGTGGGGCGGGCCAGGTCTGGTCAAGGGCGGCTGCAGGTCGATTCCCGAGGCGCTGAGCTCGATAATCCTCGGCAACGGCGGAAGGATAATCACGAGGAAGAGGGCCTTTGAAATCGACGTCGAGGAAAAGAAAGTCATCACCGCTGACGGCGATGATCTGAATTACGACGTTCTCATCTCCAACGTTGGAATAAAGGAAACCGTCGAACTCATAGGCAGGGACAACTTCGACCGCGAATACCTCAAGCGGGTCGATTCCCTCAGGCCCAGTGAGGGGATAAAGTACAACGTTGCCCTGAAGGGCGGGCCGAGGATAGGCAACACCGTCGTCTTCACCCTTGACACAGAGAGGATAAACGGCTATAACGAGCCGTCATCGCTCAGCCCCGAGCTCGCTAAAGAAGGCTACACCCTGATAATGCTTCACCACGCCCTTCAGAGCAGGAACGTCAAGGCCGAGCAGAAGAAGGGCATCGAGGACATCCACAGAATCTTCCCGAACCTCGACGAGGAAGGAGAAATCCTGCTGATTCAGACCTACCTAGACGGGAACCCCGTCAACAGGGTCGCGAGCGGGCAG
>DRGF01000189.1 GCA_011050175.1 Thermococcus sp.
ATAGGACAGTTAAATGTTTTTGTAGCAAGTTTTTCTAAAGGGCCTTAATTTTATTTGGTCGCAAGGATTACGAGAGAGCACAGCACACCTGAGATTATGCTCCTGGAGCTAGTGCTTCTTGGTCACTGGGTATTGACTATACGTCAGTTCACTTGAGGATCAGAGCGTGTCAGTTTGTTTAACTAAAATCGATTATTTCATAGCAACAAAACTCCAAAGAAAAGGTTTTGGGGTGTCCGCCCGGAGGCGGACAAAAGGGGGAAAGGAGTTCAGCCAAAGAGGGCACCGAGACCGGCGAGGGCCTCCTCCTCGCTGGCCTCCTCTTCCTCTTCCTCCTCTTCCTCAGCGGCGGCCTCAGCCGGAGCCTCGGCAGCCGGAGCAGCGGCAACGGCAACCGGGGCGGCAACCGGCATGGCGGCCTTCTCGATGACCTCGTCGATGTTGACGCCCTCAAGGGCGGCAACGAGGGCCTTTATCCTAGCCTCGTCCGGGCTGACACCAGCGGCCTCAAGGACGGCCTTGAGGTTCTCCTCGGTTATCTCCTTACCAGCGGCGTGGAGCAGCAGAGCGGCATACACGTACTCCATTTTTCGCACCTCCAATCATCTTCATTTTTTCATTCATTTCACACGGATTTGTTCAGGGATACGAGGGAAATGGAAAGTTCAGCCGAAGAGCGCGCCCAGTCCAGCGAGCGCGTCCTCCTCGGAAGCTTCCTCCTCTTCCTCCTCTTCTGCCTCAGCCTCCTCAACCTTTTCTTCCTGAGGCTGAGCGGCAACGGCTATTTGTGCCTGTTGGTTTAAAAGCTCTTTGGTCTTCTCGTCGAGCAGATCCTCAGGTAGCTCCTGGGCTATGAGCAGGACTGCACGCAGAGCCCTGCCAAAGATGTCCTCGACTGTCTCTGGGGTGACGTAGCCAGCCTCCACAGCGACGTTCTTCGCGCCGAGGAAGGCCTTCTGGATGATTGCCTCGATGGTCTGGCCCGTCGGGTAGGCGGTGTTGACGGACAGGTTGAACGCGTGCATGTAAGCCTGCTGGAGCAGGTTGATGTACTCCTCCTCGTCGATCGCGAGGACTTCCGGAGTGTAGACGATTCCGTCCTCGTAAGCCGCGAGCAGGTTGAGACCGACCTCAAGCGGCTCGATTCCGAGCGCGTTAAGGATCCTCGCGAGCTGGTCGGTGATGACCTCACCGGCCTTAAGGACGGTGTAGTCCTTCTGGATGCTGACCTTTCCCTTATCGATTCTCGCCGGGATTCCTAGGGCCTGCATCTCACCGACGAGCGGACCCGGTGCAAGTGATGTCGGACCGGCGGGTATGACAACGTCCTTGGGAACCACCGCTCCCGGCTTGGCCGGGGCAGGGGTCTTGCTCTCCTCAAGGAGCTTGTAGAGCTTGAACGGGTTCATCTCGGTGGCGAGGATTCCGGCTCCGCCCTGAATGTGGTCTATGAGCTTCTCGAGTTCCGGCTGTCCGAGCTCCTGGGCGGCCCTCTTTATGGCGAGCTCTATGAGGGTGTTCCTGCTGACCCTGAGGAGTGCCTTGCCCCTGAGCTTCTCACGCATCTTGCTGAGTGGGTAAGCCGGGACGTTGGCAACGTCAACGAGCGCTATCACTGGGTAGCTCTTGATGATGTTGGCGAGTTCTTCAACTTCCTTCTTCTTCCACTCGGCAACGTGGGGCATCTTCCTCACCTCTCCACCTTAACTGCCGGTCCCATCGTGGTCTTGACGTACACTGACTTCACTTGGTTCTCGCCGCGCTCCAGCTTGTTGAGGATGGCGTTGAGCACTGCCTCCGCGTTCTCGGCGAGCTTCTCATCGTCCATGTCCTCGGTTCCCACCGGAGCGTGAACCACTGGGTTGTTCTTGAGCTGTATCCTGACGGTTCTCTTGAGCCTCTCAACTACCGGCTCCAGGTTGGTCATTGTCGGCGGCACTACCTGAGGCATCTTGTTCCTCGGACCGAGGTACCTACCGAGGTACCTACCGATCTTCGGCATCAGGGGCGCTGCTGCAATGAAGAAGTCGTACTTCTTCGCCAGCTTCCTGGCTTCCCTTGGGCTCTTGGCAAGTTCCTCAAGCTGCTCTCCACTAATCACATCAAGCCCGAGCTTTTTAGCCGCCTCGGCAACGGCACCATCAGCGATGACCGCGATTTTGGGCTCCTTCCCACGACCGTGGGGCAGCACAACCTCAAGCTTAAACCTGTTCTCCGGCTTGCGGAGGTCGATATCCTTGAGGTTGACTGCCACTTCGACGGTCTGTGTGAAGTTGCGCGGCTTAGCCCGGGCCTTCGCCTCCTTCACCGCTTCCACGATTTTCTGCCTGTCAAAGGCCATTTACAGCCCTCCTTTCGGTTTTGATTTAAGTTGAAAAAGTCAAAGATGCCCGGCCTCCTCCCAATCTGGGGAGGTTTACGGACCCATCACCTACTCCCGTCGCCGGTTTCGGTTCAGCCCGATGGCTCGGCCTTGAGCCCGTTACCCCTACCGCAGGGCGGGTTGGGGTTATCGTTCTCACACCTGTGAGGAGATTTTTAAACTTTTCCCTCACTCCTCGGCGTTGGCGAAAATCTCGTCGTAAACGCCTTCGTCAATCTCCCTCTGAACTTCCCTGGGATCCTTGCCCTCGACTGTGACGCCCATGCTGAGGGCTGTGCCGATGACTTCCTTCGCCGCGGCCTTGAGGTCAGCCGCGAGCATCTGGTCCTTCTTGGCCCTGGCGATCTTGATGACCTGCTCCATGGTCAGGTTCCCGACTGGGCCGTGGCCGGCCTCGCTGGAGCCCTTCGGGATTCCGAGCTCCTTCTTGATGAGCTGGCTGACCGGCGGGACACCGACCTCGATCTCGAAGGTCTTCTTCTTCGGGTCGGTGACTATGATCTTGACGGGAACCTGCATTCCCTCGAAGTCCTTGGTGGCCTTGTTTATCTCGTCAACGACCTGCTTGACGTTAAGTCCGAGTGGACCGATAGCCGGACCGAGCGGCGGTCCGGGGGAAGCCTTTCCTCCCTCAACGAGCACTTCAACGACCTGTGCCATTGTTCTCACCTCTCTCTTTTGACCGTTCACTCATTCTGGCGTTTGCTTATAAGTCTAACGTATTCGCCCCTCACCGTGACCTGAATCGGGACGACCGAGCCTATGAGGTCAACGACTATCTCGTCCTTGGCTTCGTCGACCCTGGTGACCTTGGCCTTTTCGCCCTTGAACGGGCCGGAGATGAGTTCAACAATGTCACCAGGCTCGAAGCCGCTCACAGCAGGCTTCTCCTCAAGGAAGTGCTCTATCTCTTCGAACTTGACCTCGCCGGGAAGGATTCCCTTGGCGTGGCGGATGCCTTTGATGGCCTCATCTACGGCACCCTTGCTCGGCGCCTCAACGAAGATGTAACCCTTAACCTTTGAGGGCGCCAGTATGGCGTAAACCGGGATGTTGTACGTTTCAACCTTGCTGTATATCAGCTTGGCGGTGGTCTCTTCCTGTCCCACCGTGACACGCACTGTGAATATCTTGCCGTCGTCCATCCTTCTCACCCACAGTTGCTGGTTCAGGCCCCGGTGATCAGCTGGCCTATAAGGCGGATTATAAGACCGATGGTGCCTATTATAAGTATTCCAACGCCGGTTATCTTTGCTGCTATCTTAAACTCGTTCATTCCCGGCTTTTTCGTGACTATCAAAACCCTCCGCGACTCCGCGAAGAAGTTTTTAAGCTTTTCCGTGGTCGTTGCCACTCCCGTCACCTCGCTGAATTTTGAAAATGAAAGGTGTCGTCAAAGCTCCTCAAGATCGAGCTTAATAACTTTTCTCTCCTGCTCCTCACCGTAGTAGCCCTGCTCCTCCTCGGCCACCGCGTAGGGTGAGCTGACGCCGGTGACCACGATGAGGATCCTTATCATCTTCTCCAGCTCCTCGTCGAGCTGGATACCCCAGATGACCTGCGCCTCCGGGTCGAGCTTGCTCGTGACGAGCTCTATTATCTGCTGGGCCTCCTCGAGCTTGACGTCGCTTCCGCTGATGCTTATGAGGGCGCCCTTCGCACCGCTGATGTCAACGTCGAGGAGCGGGCTGTTGAGGGCCTGCTGGGCAGCCTCCAGGGCGCGCTTCTCGCTGTCGCTCTCGCCGATACCGATCATGGCGACGCCGCCGTCCTTCATGACGGCGCGGACGTCGTTGAAGTCGAGGTTGACAAGGCCGGGCTTGGTGATGAGCTCGGTTATGCCCTTGACGGCCTGGACGAGTATCTCGTCGGCGACCTTGAAGGCCATGTGGATCGGCAGGTTCGGGGCAACCTCCATGAGCTTGTCGTTCGGGATGACTATGACAGTGTCGCTGTTCTTCCTGAGCCTCTCAAGGCCGTATTCGGCGTTCTTAATGCGCCTTATGCCCTCAACCGTGAACGGGAGGGTGACGACTGAGACGGTGAGGGCACCCATCTTCTTGGCGATCTCGGCAACGACCGGGGCGGCACCGGTACCGGTACCTCCACCGAGACCGCAGGTGATGAAGACCATATCTGCCCCTTCAAGGGCCTCCCTAATCTCCCTCTCGCTTTCCTTGGCGGCCTCTTCTCCCATCTTGGGGTTGTTTCCTGCTCCAAGACCGCGGGTGAGCTCCTTACCGATGAGTATCTTCCTGTGAGCGCGAACCTTGAGAAGGTCTTGAGCATCTGTGTTGATGGCGATAACCTTAGCGCCCTCGATACCAACCTGCATCATCCTGTTAATGGTGTTACAGCCGGCACCGCCGACACCAACGACATAAATCTTGGCCTGAATCTGCTCAAGAATCTTCTTAAGCTCCTCATCAATGTCCGTTTGAGGAGCCTGGGCCTCCGGGGCCTTGTTAATGTCAGCAGAGGTTCTTTCGATAGCATTTTCAATCAGCTTCAGCATCTTTTCACCCTCCGGACAAATTTAACATCTGTTCCACTTTGTACGCAGGTAGTATATAAATTTAGCTAAGGGCGAGTGCTGATTTTTAAATCCCGCTTAACATCTTTAAAGATTTCGCCCATTCAGTCCCTTATAAACTCCAAGCCCAGTTCTTCGGCCAGGCTTCTGGCCATCTGCCTCGTTTCACCCTTGCTGCCTTTCCAGTCAACGTATATAGCGTCCACTTTTCCGGCGGTTCGTTCAATAGCCTTCAGAAGCAGCTCCTTCTTGAGAGGGTGGGCGTATTTCGCCGCTATATGGCTGAACGCCAGGTCTGTCTCCAGCGCCCTCTTGGTCTGCTTCGGTGCGTAGTGCCCGCCACCGATACCTATTGCAACCGGAAACTCCGCGGTCTTGTAGTTTTCGAGCACGTGAATTATCGCCTCCCCTATTATCTCCCCGGCTCTGTCGTTTACCCACTCTTCCTCACTGGAGCCTATTTCGATGAACAGGCTCGGCACGCTGAGCTCGCTCGGTCCGTGGTGCGTCGCCTCGTAACAGACCGTCCAGCCGAGGTCGTTGAGCTCGTTCATCTTCATGAGGGCAAGCTTCATGGCGCTCGGCTGGGCTATGGCGAGGCTCTCGTCATTTCCACCGTACATCGCGTTCCCCCAGTTGCCCGTGACGTGGGTGGTGAGGGCCGGGAGCTTCTGTTTGCTGGAGTGGCGTGAGGCAAAGATTATAATCTCCGGGATGAAGCCAAGCTGTTCTTTTATGGCCCCGTCGAGGTTGTCGTAGTAAATCATCTCATCGTTTGTGGTCAGGATAAAGGTGTCTCCGCTCCTGTAAACCATGTTGCCGTCGAAGGCAAGCTCTGTTTCTCCAAATCCAAAGTTTTCAATGAGCTTCTCCTTTATATTCATGGACGCGAGGTCAATTTTTGTCGTCATAATAACTTTCATTGTCCTGCCCCCAGTGCCCTGCGGGGGAGAAGGGATAAAAAGGTTTGCCTCTGAGAGCAGATTTGTCAAATGTAAAGGTGATATAGGGCACCCATTGTTACTCCCATCCATTTTGTAGACTTAAAACCACAAAATGTCGGCCCATATATAAAAATTTTAGAGGAGATGCCAGATTATCCGAAAAATTACTCTGTAAAGCTTTGTATCCATAAAGTATATAACCGTGCAGGTGCACAGGATTTTACTGTAATGCATTGTTTGGTTGTCTCGAGAATAAGATGGGGATGGTAGTGTATGAAGTGGAAGGCAATTGGATTGATGCTGGTGCTTGTCCTCGCGGTTGTGACCGCGGGGTGCACCCAGAGCGACACTCAGGGTGGGACGGAAATAACCGTATACACCGGAGGTACAAGCGGTGTATATTTCCCCCTCGGCTCGAAGTACGCTGAGATACTCAACAAAAACGGCGTTAAGGCCAAGGCCGTGACGAGTGGTGCGAGCGTTTCAAACGCCAAGGCAATAGGAGACGGCACGGCCCAGGCCGCTATACTCCAGAACGACGTTGCGTACTACGCTTATAAGGGTCTTTACATGTTTGAGGGAAGTAAAATCGAAAACATACGCGGTGTTGCTGCACTTTATCCTGAGACTGTCCAGTTCATTGTGAGGGCTGATAGCGACATTAGAACCCTGGAAGACCTGAAGGGCAAGAAAGTCGCCATCGGTGCGGCAGGAAGTGGCACCGCAGTTGCCGCAGAGCAGGTTCTAAAGGCAGCCGGCGTGTGGGACAGCATAGAGAAGGTCAACCAGGACTTCAGCGAGGCCTCCCAGAGCCTCAAGCTCGGCCAGGTTGACGTTGCTGTCATAGTTTCAGGTGCGCCCACCCCTGCGGTTAACCAGATAGCGGTTCAGACCCCCGTTAGGGTTGTTCCGATACCCGATGACATACTGGACAAGCTCAGGGACCAGGGTTACATATTCTACGTCAGGCAGGTTCTCCCGAAGGATACCTACAACGGCATGGAAGAGGACACTCCCACGGTGGCCGTTAAGGCAATGCTGGCAGTCAGCGCCGACGTCCCGGAGGACACCGTTTACCAGATGACCAAGATACTCTTCGACAACCTCGACGAGCTGAGGCAGGTCCACGCCAAGACCCAGTACATAAGCCTCGAAACTGCACTCGACGGTATGAGCATCCCGCTCCACCCGGGAGCCATCAAGTACTACGAGGAGAAGGGCATTACCGTCCCGGACGAGCTTAAGCCGTGAAATGGGTGAGGTCGTTGAAGGGACCTCTCCCCATCCTTTTTGCATTTTTGCTGCTATTTCCCCTGCTGATTCCCGTTCATGTCCTCGTCGTAAGCGATGGGCACTCCTCTCGCGTGTACTACCTGGGGGATGTGACGGTGGAGATAGACTACATTCACAGTGTCGGGAGGAGCGAAATCAGAGAGGTGCTGGAAGCAAACTCAAGCGGTCTCTATGCGAAAGAGATGTGGTGGAAGGACTTTGGGGCAGGACTGCCCGAGGACATCCAGTACATGGAAGATGGATTCTACGTCAAGAAGATAAACATCCCCCTGGGGAAGAGCCTGGACTTTTGGTTCATCCCGATAAATAGGGCTAAGATAAAGGTTAACGGGGAGACGGTCTTTGCCCCTAAAATCGAGACCTTAATGAAGTTTAGGGTTAAACGCTGCTTGCTCATAGAAACACTCGTTGGGAGGTGCTGAAATGCCCGAGGTTGATATGAAACCTGAAGGGTTGAAAGAACTTGAAGAAGAAAAGGCTGAGGTGATCCTTGAGAAAACGCGAACCCTTCCCCCAAAACTGGAGTTACTGGTAAAAGTGGCCGCAGTACTCATCGGTATCTATGAAATACTGTTTATTTTCAACTTCAACTACACGCTCTACGACATGTTTGCAAGGATGGGTATCAAGATAGGATTTCTGAAAACAACACTCCAGACAAAGCAGGGAGAGGCGTTCGTTCTGGCCATGATACTCCTCATAACGTACCTGCTCTACCCGCTCCGCAAAAGAGAGGAGGAGTTAAAGAAGGTTCCATTCTACGACTACATACTGGCGGCCCTTGGAGTTATCTCATCTCTCTATCTCTTCGCCGTCTACCAGCGCTACGCGCAGTTCGCAGAGGTCTACACGCTGGATGTCGTCTTTGGAGTCCTCGCAATAATCCTCGTGCTTGAGGCAACGCGCAGGGTACTTGGCTGGGTCCTGCCCTTGGTGGTGACAATATTCCTCATATACGGCATTCAGAACATAGGGTTTAACTGGGTCCGCTTCACGCAGCAGCTCTACTTCGACGAGGGAATATTTGGAATCCCGTTCTTCGTCATGACGATATACGTTTTCGCCTTCGTGTTCTTTGGGGCATTCCTGCTGAAGATAGGCATAAGCGACTATATCACGGAGTTTATGATAACACTCTTCGGAAAGCGCCCGGGAGGCCCTGCCAAGTCCGCCGTCGTCTCGAGCGGACTGATGGGAACCGTCAGCGGCTCGAGTGTCGCCAACGTTCTCACCACGGGAACCTTCACGATACCCCTCATGAAGAAGGCTGGTTATCCCCCTGAGATAGCGGGCGCCGTCGAGCCCGTTGCTTCAACTGGCGGTCAGTTAATGCCCCCAATCATGGGTGCCGCGGCATTCATTATGGCGGAGTTCCTCGGGGTGCCCTATAACAAGCTCATCATAGCCGCAGTCCTTCCGGCCCTGGTGTACTACGCCGGCGTCTACCTCTTTATAGACCTCGAGACCAAGAGGCTCGGCCTCAAGGGAATGCCCTCCGAGAACTTTGCCCCGCTGAGGTACTTCCTGAGGAAGCTGTACATACTGCTCCCAATAGCGATCATCACCGTTGCCCTTGTCTGGGGAATCCCGCCCCACATCTCGGCCATCTCATCCCTTGGCATTGCCATCTGGGTTGCGTGGATAGCCAAGGATGAGATAAAGGGACACGAGGGGCTCTACGTCGGAGCAGTCCTCCTTACAACGCTCCTTATGTTCACCGGAAAGTCAATAGCCACGCCCGTGGCGGGAATACTCCTCCTTGCAGGGCTTGCGATGGTGGCAATGGCCTTCGTAACCGACCTCGTCGAATTTAACGAGAAGCTCTACATCAGCCTGCTCTTCATATTCTTCGTGGCCCTGACGAAGTTCCTGGGCATGTCCAAGGAGCAGATACTCCTTATGAGCGGTGTCATGGGCATACTCTTCTCCCTCATCGTCGGTTACATCTCCAAGAGCGAGGACGGAAAGAAGATGTACGAGGCCACCTACCAGTCCATGATTGACGCGGGCAAGACTAGCACGAGCGTCATGCTCGCAGCTGCAAGCGCGGGCCTTATACAGGGGGTCCTCACCATGACCGGCCTCGTTACAAGCCTTGGCTATCGCCTCGTTGACCTGACGGCAGGAAACCTGTGGCTCCTCCTGTTCCTGACGATGGTCTTCAGCCTCATCCTCGGTATGGGTGTTCCGACAACCGCCAACTACATCATAACCTCTCTCGTCGCGGCCCCAGCCATATACAACGCCGTGCTCGGACTCCAACCGTACAGCTCACCAGTTCCGGGCTTTGGCACGCCAATAGCACTCTTGGCGGCACACTTCTTCGTGTTCTACTTCGGAATACTTGCGGACGTGACGCCGCCGGTGGCACTGGCCAGCTACGCAGGTTCGGCAGTGGCTGGAGGAGACTTCTGGAAGACCGCCCTGAACGCGGTGAAGTACGCGCTGGCAGGATACATAGGACCGTACATCTACTTTACCCACCCAGAGATGTTCCTCATAACCGTGCAGGAATGGACCGCAAAGACGGCGCTTACCATTGCCTATGACTTCGGTGCAACGTTGCTCGTGATGTACGTCCTGGCGATAAGCCTCACAGGCTGGTTTGGAAGCAACCTAAGAAAAGAGATCAGAGCAGTGCTCGCTGCCATCGGACTGCTTTCAGCGACGCTCCACCCCATACCCGTAGCCATTGGTTTGGCCGCGGTACTCGGGATACGGTTCCTCGGAAAGAGGGAATAGACCCTCTATTCTCTTTGCTTTTCTACCATTAAAGGGGCCAAAAATAGAAAAAGTCAGTAGAGCATGACTTCAAAGCCAAGCTCGCTGAGGAGATCCGCCAGCTCCTCGCTGTCCACATAGACCAGGAGGTGGTGGTTCCCCAGGGTGCCGTCTATGAAGTCCATCGCGTCCTCCAGGCGGAGCTTTAACTGGGTTCTGCACCTGAAATCGCTGTGTTCCTGGCCGACAACTTCGACGCCGGCAACAACGGCCTTCCTTCCGCGTATCTTCATGAGGCTGGCTTTTCCTTTCGGCAGCTGGACGTCCACGCCGACGCCCATGCCGCTCTCAAAGTGCGACCTGATGATGTACTTCCCGCTGAGCGGTGCGGTGCAGTGGGCGAGGATTATGTGGCTCTCCCCGTAGTCGGCTATGTTGCCCATGAAGGCGGGCTTGTTAAAGAAGCGCCTCGCTATCATCATACCGAGGAGCGCGTTGAACTCGCCCTCGCAGGCCGCCGGGATTCCTTCCGCGTTGAACATGGCAAGCGCCAGACAGGGCGTCGCCTTCAGCTTCATAACCAGGTCAAAGCAGCCTATCGTGAAACCGTCCAGGCGGTAGTCCTCAAGGATGCGCTTGATGGCCAGATAAATCCTTCCGGCCTTTACCAGGTCATCCCTGCTGGGCTCTCTTATCTTCATTGCCTTTCCGACGATGTCCTCCACGGCCTTCCACCCTTCCGCGTCGGTGGTAGCCTCATAGTACTCGTAGAACTTCTTGAGGCTTATCTTGGTGTATGGAAGCTCGAACTTCTCGTTGATGAGCCAAGACGAGACTTTGCCTATTATGCCGATGCGCATCTTGAGGAATTTGTCGAGGGTCTCTTTCATGTCCTCGTACCCGAGAAGCGCCGCCTTTAGCTCGTTAAAGTCCTTGACGAGGGTGGCTGGCACGAGTCTGTCCCTGAAGTATTCCCTGAGCTCAATTCCTGCCGCGAGCGAGTTGTTGAAAGGATTGCCGTAGATTATTGTGGGCCTCCTATAAACCGCGAACTCCTTTAATGCCCCCTCGGTTCCGCCCGTCAGGGGATAAAGGACTATGGCATCAACCTCGTTGAAGTTGACCTCTTCCTTGGCTTCTTTGAAGTCTCCCTTGGTGGAAACAAAGAACCCACCAACGACCTCGAACTCCTGTGCGAGCCCGGTTATGAATTCGGAGGCTTTCTTTTCAAAGGCCTTCGGGTTCGCAAGTTCGCTGACTCCAAAAACGACTCCGACTTTCATGGTTTCACCTAACCGTTTTAAACTTCAACACTTAAATAAGCTTGTGGTGGTAGCGTGGCAATGCGGTTCGTCCTCGACACGAGCATCTTCGTCAACCCCGGGATAAGGGGAAAGTTCGGCGACAGCCCAACCGAGGCAATGCGGACTTTTTTGGGCTACGCCGAGAAGCTCTTCGGTAAAGTGGAGTTCTACATGCCCCCTGGTATCTACCGGGAGGTCATGCATTTCGTCGATGCGGAAGAGCTTCTTCCCGAGATCGAGCTGTACATAATCAAAAAGCCCCCGAACGTCCACGACATCAAAATCCCAGCCTTCGTGGTTTACGAGCTGATAGACGATATCCGGCGTAGGATCGACAAGGGACTCCGCGTCGCGGAGAAGGCGGTGCGGGAGGGTGTTATCGAGACCGATAACGTGGACAAAATAATTCAGAAACTCCGCAGGAACTACCGCAAGGCCCTCCGTGAGGGCATCGTTGACAGTAAGGAGGATTTTGAACTGATCCTCCTCGCAAAGGAGCTCGATGCAGTTATAGTCTCCGCCGACGTCGGCATACTCACTTGGGCACAGAAGATGGGCATCAAATGGATAGACGCGGCCAACTTCAAGGAGGTCCTCGAGGGCCTGGTGGACAAGCTGGGTGAAGGGAAAAATTTATAAAGCCTCGACTGCATCGTATCATCGACGCCCCGGTGGCTCAGCCTGGTGGAGCGGCCGCTTGGTAAGCGGCAGGTCGCGGGTTCAAACCCCGCCCGGGGCTCCATTCTAACAAACTTCACCTGCGTGAAGTTTGATCAAGGTTTGTGATTCTTCTTCGAAGTGCTATTATGGTGAAGTTTGCACTTTTAAGGGCCTTTTTGCAGGAATTCCTTTTCAATAAAGCCGTTAGCAAGGGGGTTTCTCTTTAAAGCGCTCCTTCGGAGCGCGGGGAAGTAAACCCACCATTAAAACGTTACAAAAAACAGAGAATTTAACAAAATTCCAAAGGAACATTCAAAAACGCAAACACTCCAACAAAGGATTACAACGAAGAATCACCAACTTTGATGAAACTTTGCCAAGCAAAGTTTCAGCGTTGACGGAAAAATTGAGTGTTTTTTGAAGTTGCCGATTTCCAGGCGAGTTTCTGCGTGATTTGCTTTTTAGAGAGTGTTATAAATTTGAAACTGCTTGAAAGCGCTCGCTTGGGAAGTAAACTCGCTCAAGAATTGCCAAATCTATTAGTGCACGACTGATTTTTGCCAGTTAATAAGAAAGAGAACCTTTTGATCAAGCTTTTTCCAAAAGTTTGTTCGGCGAAGTTTGACCAAGGTTCGTAGCTCTTTTATAAACAGCCAAAGCTCAAGTGGTTTTCTCTTGGAACGGCTTCTTCGAAAGGCGGAACTCTTCAATGTGCATTACTAACTGTCGGTTTCTTTTGAATCGACGCCCGACGGGCGTCTGTTCTGGTGTTAAACCACACCCCGCATGAGCAATTTAAGAGGTTCTCAGTTCGAGGGCAAGCTGTCCAACGAGAAAATCCTTGAATTCTAGCTTTTTAAAGAAGAGCTACCAGCTTTGATGAAACTTTTGCTCGGCAAAAGTTTCTTGTGGTGGGGCCGCCGGGATTCGAACCCGGGTCACGGGCTCCCAAAGCCCGCAGGATGGACCAGGCTACCCTACGGCCCCGCCCGCGGTAGGTGCATTGGGGGGTTCCTTATTAAACTTTTCGCTGGGACTCGGAGAAGGACCCCTTAGAATGTTTATTCTCCGAAGGCCCGGTCCGCAGGATTTTTATAATCCGCCCACCTAACGCATCAAGGTGTCGTCATGGTCACGCTCATCATTGCCGAGAAGCCAAACGTCGCGAGAAAGATTGCCTACGCATTGGCCGAGGGAAAACCCGTCCGGAAGACGATAGGGAAGGTGAATTATTACGAGTTCACCCGCGACGGGAAGAGAATAATAGTCGCCCCTGCGGTTGGTCACCTCTTCTCGCTCGC
>DRGF01000100.1 GCA_011050175.1 Thermococcus sp.
AGTCTCATGTCTCTAAGATGTACTGCCTTACCGTTTCCAATATCTGCACCATAGAGGAGTGCTCCGAGATATAGGAGTCTTTTGACTTTGTATCTTTCCTTAACTTTCTCAATGTTCATGCTTGGAGGCTTGGACTTTCCAAATTCAAGAACCGGAGGGAGGTCTTTTCTGGCACTTATCATGATGTACCCTACTACCTCATCATTTTTAAGAACTGTGAATTCGTATGCAACTTTACTGCCATCAGGCGAATAATAGAGCTGGGGTATCTTTGACACTTGTGCATCGCTCCATTCTCCATATTGAGGAATGTTTTTTGATATCCACTTAACATAAGTCAGAGCGACTTTTTCTGCAATCTGAGGTGTGATTTCGATGAGTGTGCTTGAAGTGTCCTGTGGCAATGCTGTGACGGTTCCGGCAATCACTCCAACCATTAGCAATCCCAAAAGGACTGCGAACAGTGATTTCCATCTCAAGTGGTTCATCTCCTGAGAGTTTTTCATAACACTTATGAACGTTAGCATATATAAGCTTTTTCTTTTACTATTAGTAAATTTTCTTTCTTTTTTTTTCGAGTATAAATTTGTTCGGAGTTGAGTTTTACAAGGAGAATGAGCTAAAAGAAAGAAGAGTAATCGAGTAAGCTAGTGAATACATCCGAACAAAAAGCGAAAGATCAACCCTTCAAAAACGCCTCGACGAGGTTCCTCGTCTCGTTGAATGCCTCGAGCGGAACTCCCTTGGGCAGGCCGCCTATCTCTCCCTTCACGTCCTTGAGGACTCCCTCTCCGGCACCAAGGAACATTCCCTCGCTGACGATTCCGCGGAAGTTCGCCGGCGGGAGCAGCGCGACGGCCACGCGGTTTCCTTCCTTGACCATGAGGTCGTTTGTGACGACCGTTATTGCCCTGTCGCCGATGTTCACGTTGGTGACGAGCAACCTGTCGGCGTTCGGGTGCTTTCCGACGCTCATGACCTCGCCGACCACGATGTCAACCGCTATGTCCGGGTCGTTTATCTTGCCGAGGGCGAGGCGCCTCTCGAGGCCGAGGATCATGTTGAGGAAGAACCTGACCTTGGCCACCTGCTCCTCGACCTTCTCGCGCTCGCTCTTGTCGGCCAGGCTGAGGAACTTGTGGTGCCAGTCATCTCCCCCGAGGGCCTCGATTATTCCGAGGGCCTTCTCCTTCAGCGCCTTCATCTGGGGGGTCTCGATCAGCTCCTTCGGCTCGACGTAGCTGTAGCGCATCGCCTGTATCTCAGGAATCATCTCCTTCGCCAGCTGAATCGCGCCCTTCTTGTTCCACTTCCCCTTGAACTTCGCGTGCTCCACCGTCTTCAGGAACAGCTCCACGCTCTTCTCCGCAACCAGTAAGCGGTAATCCTTGCTCGTGTCCCACATAACTCTCACCCTCCAGTGCCTCTAAAACGCGGTTCTTAACGCTTTCGTCCAGTATCCCCTCCGCTATCGAACGGGCCCGGGCCTTATCACCCCTGCGAGCGTAGGCCAGAGCCACATCTCCCAGGAGCTCTGAGGCGATTTTATCGTCCCTGATAACGCCGGCAAGGGTAAGCGGCTCCTCCAGGAAGCCTATGCGGAGGAACCTTCTCGCGATGCGCTCCAGCTCCCTGTCGCTGGGTCTGAACTTGCCCACGAAGATTATTTCGAGGGCGTCATCGAAGACCTTTCTGCCGAGCCTCCCCTGCTCGTGGAGGTAAAGCCAGTAGGCAAGTTCGAGCATGGAAACGGCCCTGCTTTCAAGGGGGAGGAAGCGCATCATGGAAACCGCGGATTCGACTGCTCCCTTATCGAGGAGCTCTTCCACGGCCGTTCTGCCCCTCCTCAGGACATCTTCTATAAGCTTTATTTTGTTCTCAATGTACTTTGCTTGGAGGTTGAGGAATATAGAGGCGTAAACATTTCGGGCCAGCTTGTAGAACTCAAGGGCTATCTCATTGGGTATCTCGTCGGCGCTCTTCTCTATTAACCGGGCGACCTTTATCAGCGATGACGTCGCCGATGACAGTCCGCGTGAGGCCTGAAGCAGCTCTGCAGCATCCATGAAAAGTTTCAGAGCGTCAGTATAGCGGTCCGAAAGGACGAGGTTCCTCGCTATCCCCGCCAGAACCTCTCCCCTCACTCGGGGGGAGTCTATGGATTGGGCAATATGCATTGCGTTTTCGAAGTACGCCTCCGCGTCATGGTCTCTGTCAAGAATGTAGAGCGCCCTGCCGAGGATAGAATACGCCAGGGCCTTCTCGGGTGCCCCCTTCACGGATTCGAGCGTGTCCAGCATATGACTCAGAACCTCATCCCTCGGGAAGGCCGTCAGGACTTCAGTTAGGGCCAACAGCCGTCGTATCTCGTTCTCTATTGACAGCGCGCTCCTCAGGGCGTTCCTGTAATCTCCCTTTGAAAGGTAATGCTCCACGGCCTCCACGAGAACCACCAACCACTGAAAATAGGGAGCGAAAGTAAAAAAGGCTATCGTTAGCCCTTGACCTTCTTGTCCCAGTTCTCAAGCATAGTATCAAGGGCAAGCAGGCTGTTGAGCCTGATGCGAACCTTCCCGTTCTCCCAGTCTATTGAACCTTTGAACTCGTTGAGCAGCTCAAACACCTTCTCGGCCTCTTTCGCCGGGAGGTTCTTTCCATAGAATTCCTCACCGCAGTGGGGGCACTTGAAGGCGAAGCCTTCGAAGGTCTCCATGAACTTGCCCCTCTCCCTGAAAACCTCCGCCGCGTCCTCAATGACGAGCATCTGTTCCATAAGCTCCCCCCAATCGAGGGGCCTTCCGCAGAGCGGGCACTTTGCCATATTCAACCCTCCAGATTTTTCAAAAACTTTTCAATCTCCTTCAAAATCAGCTTAATTCCCTCGTCGAGGTTTGCCTTGCCGTTGGCTCCAGCAGCACCTGCGTGGCCGCCACCCGAGCCTTCTATGACCGGCCCGACCTTCTCCATAATCTTGCCGAGGTGCAGGCCCCTCTTCACGAGGCTTTCCTTTGCCCTTGCGGAAATCCTGACGCCTTTCTTCTCGCTTCCGACTACGGCTATGTCGGCGCCGAGGTTCAGGAACGTCTTGCAGGCTAGGGACTCGTAGGCCGAGACCCTGGAGACGGCTATTATGTACTTCCTGAACTTCTTAATCTCCAGCCTCTGACAGGCCTTGAGAATGGCCATGCGCTTCGCCTGGTCAATGTTCTCGTCACTAACTGGGGCCACGAGCTGGAATATCTCGCCCATCTGGACCGGAAAGCGCTCCAGCATCTCGCTTACGGTCTTGAAGGTCTTTGAGTTGGCGAAGCGGAAGTTTGCGGTGTCTGTGACTACCCCGGCCAAGAGAGCCTTGACGGCCCTTTCGTCGTAAAAGCCGAGGTATTTGAAGAGCTCCCACACTATTTCGGCAGTGGAAGTGCGCGAGGAATCGACAGCGGCTATATCGGCCCTTATGGGCCTCTCCTTTTCGGAGTGGTGGTCTATGACGATAACGGTCTTACCGCGGGGAATCTCAATGGGTTCGAGCTGTTCTAATGAGGAGGTGTCGAAGATCATGACAACATCTTCCTTAACCAGCGGGTCCTTTTCAACCGGAACGGGCGAGAACGTGAGAAGTCTCTTGGCATAGGAAGAGACGCTCTGGGCCACGCCTATTCTAACCTTCTCAACACCGGCCGATTTAAGGTAAATGGCAAACGCTATCGCCGAGCCGAGGGAATCAGGATCAGCGTTGTGGTGACAGAGGAGGAGGAAGGATTTATCTCCCGAGCCTTGCAGGAAGCGCTTAAGCTTGATTTTTCCCTTCATCTCATTTCCCTCAGAGCCTTTTCTATGCGCTCGATGAAATGCTCCGCATCTTCGACAATGGACTCCGCCTCTTCTTCCCCTGGGCGGTAAGTCGGGTCGTAATCTGCCTTTTCTCTGCTGGTCTCGGCCAGAGATAATGCTTTTGCATAGTACTTCTCAACGACACCGGTGTTCACAAACTCAAGACCAAATTTCGCAATGACGCCCCTATGACTTTTCGTTACTACCCCTTTCGCCCTGAGGAGCGCGCTGGCAGCGTAAAACATTGCATAGTACGCCCTGCTTATGGCATCCCTGTAAAAACCCTTCTCAAGGAGTATCCTTGCGGCCTCAAGTGATTCATGAGCGTCCTTCAGCAGAATCCGGACCTCCTCGCTAACCAACGGGTATTCCCTCCCTGCTTATGTTGATGTAAAAGGCAGAATTTATGCGCTTCATGAACTCAAATTCCTCAAGGCTAATGGCTTTTGGGGAGACATAGATCCCATATTCCAGCAGGTAATCTACTACAAGGCCGGCCAGCTTTTTCTGGGCTTCCCACGGGTCATCTTTCACGACCACAAGGATATCCACATCACTCTCCTCGCTCTCCTCTCCCCGGGCCACGGAACCAAAGAGTATAATCTTCACAAGGTTATCCCCCAGCAGCTTCCGAACGTCCCTGGCAAAGGCCTCTGCGACTTCTTTGTGTCTCATGCTCCCACCGGTTTGCTTTTGTGTCAAACCTGATTTAACCCTTTCCCGCTATCTCCCTCAGCCTTCTCTCGACGGCTTCGTAGGCCTTCTCAACGGCCTCGTCTATGAGCCCGTCAACGTCCACCTTCACGAAGATTGGAACCTCCAGGTAGACCTCGATCTCTAAATCTAGGGTCTCCTCCCGGTTTATCCTCATCGTGACCTCAATGTCCTTGACCTCGCTCCTGTTGAGGACGTCAAAGACATGCTTGATTATCGTCTCCTGCGCAAGCTCGCCTATCTCAATGAGCTGCTCCTCGCTCAGCTTAGGAAGACCGATGTGGATGACCTTCCTCCCGCTGGCGCCCTCGTCCATCGCCACCACCCAAATGAAAGAGAAGAGGTCAGCCCGCTGTGGGCCTGAGAGCGGCCTGAATCTTCGCGGTGAGCTCCTTGAGCTTCTCGTTGAGCTTCTTCTCCTGCCTCTCGAGGGCGTTCAGGCGGACCTCAAGGGTCTCAACCTTCTCCTTCAGCTCCTCGACGGCCTTGGCCTTGTCGGTCTTGACGATGAGCGTCCCGACGGTCTTGTAGATGACTGTCCCCTCCTCGACCTTCTCAAGCTCCTCCAAAGCCTTCTTGGCCTCGTTGAGCTCAAGCTGAACCTTCTGCTTCTGCTGGACGAGAAGCTGGAGCTGCTGCTGGTAGCTCTCAAGTTGGGCAAGCATGGGCTGAACCTGGGGCGGAATGTTCTGCATGACAACACCTCCGTAACCGTGATGCCAGGTTAGAATAAGGGGCGGGCTTTAAATAGTTTAGGTAGGGAACAAACCGAACCCCTCAAAAACCCAAACTTAAGTAGGAGGGGAGCTTCTGGAATCGAGCTTCTCGGTCAGCTTGTGCAGGAGGGCCCCGATCAGGAAGCCCAGGATAACGAGGGCAGTTAGGAAAAACCAGACCACACCGTCATCACAGGTCGTTGGAGTGCAGTTCATTGTGAGGAGGGCGTAGATAATGCTGGAGGCAAGCACTGTAGTAATTGTCGAGGTCACCCAGAAAGGCCCCGGATCAACCTTCACTTTTCGAAGGAACAGGAACGACGCGAGGGCTGGAACCATAATGATGAGGCCAATTTGAAGGAACTCCTCGACAGGACTGGACCCTTCACCAGAGGATGGGAGGAGCCGTATAGCAGCTATTATGGAAAGGTAAACAATGAAGGCAAAGAGGGGAGGAGTCAGAGTTCTGGCCATCACGGTCACCTCCCTATTATGGTCGCATATCCATCGTTTTTCCCACTGACTTTATTGTAAAGATACATACAGTCCCTGCATACTGACCAAGGTGAGCTGTAATAACCTGCTACTTTGTCTTCACCTTCTTCAAAAGTGTCTACACCATGAGGAACGCTTGTGTCATGGTGAGCCGAGCCTATCACTTTTCCATTGTATATCACCCAGAGGCGAACGTGGTATCTCCCTGTAAAGCCAACGTACGCATCAGCAAGATCATCTCCCTCTTCCCAACCACCTCCTCCATACTGGGGTGGGTCGTAGATGTATTGATCCGACGCTACGACCCAGTCGTGCCAGCCGGCATCTTTAAGCACGTTTTTGACTTCGTCTTTGGTCCCACCTTTCCAAACAAGATTCACAGGGTCAGCTTTCTCGTAGTAAGTGTGACAGAATAAGCGGCCACAATATTCAATTTTCTCCCAAGTCCACCTGGGCAGGTAGGGGTAGTTCTCCCACCAGGGGTACGGCTCGTCGCCGGTAGTTAACACGGTTGTTTTGTAGTAGGTTCTAATTAGAGGTATTCCCGAGGCCAATGTTTTTGCCCCTTTAGGATACAGCCGCGGTAACTCAGTAGCAGGCATCTTCGCTATTTTGACTTTAGAGAGTCTATCAATCCCAAACTTGGCTTTGAGGTCATTGCCTGTATACTCAACCTGCTTGATGAGCTCTCCGTTCTTATACTGAATTTTCTCGACGACGAGCACCCGAACGGTGTGTTGCTTTGCCCAGGTCTCCCATGGGTCAGAGGGGCCGCTGGCGCCCGCGGGCGTTCCTGCCGTCGCCACCGCGCTTCCTGCTACCATTCCAGCCATTAGCAGTCCCAACAGGACTGCGAACAAAGACTTCCGCCGCATGGCAGTTTCACTCTCTTACAGTTTTTGCAATAAATTATACACACTTAACCCTTAATAAATATTACTGCTCACTATGGTTGAAATATGTTCCTTTTTTTGGAGGGATGAATTTTTTCAAAATTGAACTTCATCATCATTTTGACCAAGAGAAACCCGGGGTGGTAAAATCCTAAGGGGCAGTATTGAGAAGAGGAGCGAAATCAGACCTCGAAAGAGTCCATGGCGACCTTAATCCATCTGAGGTAGGAGTTCAGCGTCCCCCTCAACGCCGAGTTATCCCTGGCAAAAAAGCGTATTATTATCTTGTTTCCATCGCGCAGAAACTCCACCCTGCTCCTTCGGTAGGGCACTGTCTCGTGCTCGTAGAGGACGCTCTCATAGACTATTCTCGCGGTCTCCTCGTCTGGAAAAGAGATCTCAATCACTCCTTCGACTGGCCAGGCTTTTTCTTCAGCCACGCCGCTTCCTTGTAGTCCCATCTCCGCCCGTCCTCCATTATCCATATCTTGACGCTTATGAGCGGGCCAACGGGCTTCTCCTTCTCGACGTCCAGGCGGTAGAAGTTGACCGCCATCCCGCGCGGGTGCCTCTCGATGACGCTCAGCACGTCGGTGTTGTACTTATCGGCTATTCCGAGGAGCGAGCGCTCCTTCCTGGGGACGAACTTTCCGCCGGTCAGCTCGGCGAAAACCTGAGCAAATGCAACGTGGTCGAGGCCGACGCGCTTTGCGGTGGTCACAACGAGCGGCATCTCTTCGCGGATTGGCCTTATGTCCCTGAAGCCCATCTCGCGCTGGAGCTTTATGCCGTGGAGGTAGAGGTAGCCCAGGTAGCCCCAATCGTCGGGGTCGACCTTGATAAAGGTCATCTTGAGCGGGTTGCCCTTCCAGACGTTGACGATGAGAAGCCTCTCGTAGTTCCTGTCGTAGGCCTCCATGAGCAAGTCCTGGATAGTCTTCTTTCCCCGGGTCAGGTAGAGGGAGTTGGGGAACACCCTCTCCAGGTCGTGACCGAAGCTCCTCGTCCTCCTCGTGGGTCTGTGGGAAGTCGTTATCAGCATCATAGCCCTCACTCAAAATTCGTTTAAGCGATAAAAGGCTTTCGAAACGAAAGAATCAGATCGCCTTTACGCGCCTGGCCACCCTGGGCCTGGGCTTGTAGAGTATCTTACTGCCGCAGTAGGGGCAGCGGACTTCCCTTGTGTTCTCGAGGTCGAGCTCGACCTCCTTTCCACACTTTGCACAGCGGTAAACTGCCATCACCATGGTTACCACCCAAAACTAAGCAAAGGAAAGGGGTCAGGCCTTGGAGGCCGTGACACGCTTGGCAACCTTTCCGGCCGGAGTGGTCGGCAGGTAGGCGCCGCCGGCGAAGGTTGCACCGCACTTCTGGCACTGCCATATGCCTGTGCTAATCCTCCTGACGGCCTTCCTTCCGCAGACCGGGCAGACGTGCTTCTGCTTCATCTTGGCCTCAACGGCCGCAACCCTTCTCCTGATCTTGAGACCGTACCTTGGACCGAATCTTCCGGCTGAACCAACCTTAGTAGTCCTTCCCATGAGCATCACCCCTAACTATCAACCGATTTTCACGACTGGAGAGTGTTTCCGGGGACGTTTTATAAACCTTTGCCTGGAAACTTTGCTACCCCAAAGTTTCATCAGGGTTCTGACGCCTTAAACACGCCGGTTGATGGGAGATGCCCTTATAAAATTTATTGGGGCGTTGAAGCTTTTGGGATGGAGTTTCTTTATCAGTTCGGTTTTGTGCTTGTTGGCCCTTTCTCGAAAGAGAACATCGGGTTAAAAAGATCTATCGAACTTCGCGCTTGCGAAGCAAGGGCTGAAAGGGGGCCATTGGAGATGTCGGCCCCCTGGGGGTCCCGAGGTCATCGCAACCCAATACTCCTCGGGCGCTCGTATCTAAGTACAAAACCTTATAACAGTTAGGCCGACTCCCTCCATAGGTGCAGAACATGGCCGGGACGATAAGCAAGATAGTACACTTCCGCGACGAAGAGGAGTTCCTCGACGACATGACAGAGGTAATGGAGCGCTTTTCATATCTGGCCAGCAAATATGGCCACAACCCGATAGAGGGCGTACTCCTGTGGGACTACATAGGCGTCCAGGATGAGGAAGGCGTCAAGATTTTCCGCGTCGGCGAGTTCTCCTACTTTGAGGGGGTCCTGAAGGTCGACCTTGAGACCCTGCGCGTCATGGAGCGCTACTTCGACGAGATGGAGAGCAAGTGGGACGAGCTCCGCGTGGAGGACATTGCATACTTTGTGGAAATGCTCAACGAGGCCCTGGGCAGGGAGATGGTTTTTTACGAGGCCTATGACCTTGGGCTGGACAGGGACACTGCATACGTAATCATTAACATAGCAAACCTCCACTACCTGGAGAGCGTCCTTGACGGTCAGGATAGGGAGATTTTCGAGGATGCGGTTAAGATACTGATGAGATATATTTGATTATGCAATTGCCGAATTATGTAATTACATAATTATCGAATTACAGCCTGGAGGTGCGGCGATGCTCTTCAAGAAGAGGGGGACGTTCACGGAGGAGGACGCGAGAAAGGTCATCGAGTTTGTGAGCCAGAGGCCTGACGAGAGGGAAATAATAGTTATGGCCGAGCATGTGACCGACGAGGCCAAGAGGCGTCTCTGGGACTACGCGAGAGGGGTTCAGCTGATGGCGGACATGACCGGGGAGGACAGGAGCGTAAGGGTCGAAATCCTTGAGGGCTACGTGAGCGAGCACGTCAAGGGCGTTGACGTTGACGAGCTGTGAGGTGTTTGTATGAAGCTCATACTGGCCGAGGTCTTCAACAGCTGGCAGGGTGAGGGGGGCAGTGTCGAGGGCTCTGCATTCGGAAGGAGGCAGATATTCGTAAGGTTCGCGGGGTGCGATCTTAACTGCGCCTGGTGCGACTCAAGGGAGTACATAGACGCCTCCCGCGTTTCACGCTGGCGCTACGAGGTAGAACCGTTTACTGGAAAGTTCGAGTACAGACCAAACCCTGCGGAACTCGATGATGTCGTCAACGCGGTTCTCCGCCTCGACACTGGGGATATCCACTCGATAAGCTACACCGGCGGCGAGCCGACGCTACAGGTGAAGCCTCTGCAGGCCCTTATGGAAAAGATGAAGGAGCTCGGCTTCGACAACTTCCTTGAGACCCACGGCGGGCTCCCGGAGCTCGTTAAGGAGGTCGCCCACCTCACTGACTATGCGAGCGTGGACATAAAGGACGAGACCGCCGAGGCAACTGAAGACTGGAAGTCGCTGGTGCTCCGCGAGGTCGAGAGCATAAGGATTCTGAAGGAGGCCGGTGCAAAGACCTACGCCAAGCTCGTGGTGACGAAGGACACGAGGATTGAAAACGTCCGCTGGTATGCTGAACTTATGAAAGACCTTGCCCCGCTCGTAATCCAGCCAAGGGAGCCGATAGACATCACCCAGGCGAGGCTTATGGAGCTCTACCGCGAGGCGGCCAGGATAATGAGCAGGAAAAACGTCGGCCTGAGCTTCCAGGTGCACAAGTACCTCAATGTCCTGTGAGGTGAGCTCATGAAAAGGGCCCTTCTCCTCGTGGCCCTTTCAGCAGTCTTTGTGTTCATCTCCCTCTACACTCAGGGCCCCAACCCAACGGCTTCGCAGATAAGCGCTGTCCTATCAATACTGAGCCTCTTAGCTGGCTCAGTCTATC
This sequence comes from Thermococcus sp., assembly GCA_011050175.1. Taxonomy (GTDB): domain Archaea; phylum Methanobacteriota_B; class Thermococci; order Thermococcales; family Thermococcaceae; genus Thermococcus. The sequence continues at coordinate 10,349 of DRGF01000100.1, forward strand.
TCAACCGCTGGAGAAAAGCTGACAAACTCGTTCCCTGGGCAGGTTTGGTTTTGCCCGTTCTCCTCTTCCTGAACTATAAGAATCCACTCTATTTACTCGCCGGCCTTTTACTTGGAATTGGCTTTCTCTGGAAGTCCGAGCTCTCGGTGATACCCCTTGTGTTTGCTGGCCTTATCTTGGGCTGGTTAGCATTTCAAGAGGGGGCATACCTCGTAAGAACCATCGGCTCATTCATCTTTGCAGTGAGCGTGATTATCGGGGCCGCTTCACTGTACTTTGCTATAAGGCTCAGGTGAGTTTTTAAGCAGGGGAGCAAACTTCCCCCGGCGATGATGACATTGGCCTTTGGGGTCATTGATGCCCGGGATCGACGGCCTGAGCCTCCGTCAAATTTTTAAACCTCCGTCCTCTTTTAGTAACTCATGGAAAGATTAAAGGCAGGGGGTGAGAGGGTGCCAGCGGTGATAGAGGAGGTCGCAAAGGTCTCTTTTGACAGGGTCGGCATGCACTCCCACATAAAGGGCCTCGGCCTCGATGAGAACGGAAAGGCCAGGTTCATCGCCGACGGCATGGTCGGGCAGGTTAAGGCGAGGGAGGCCGCTGGAATAGCCGTTGAGCTCATCAAGCGCGGAAAGCTCGCGGGTAAGGGAATTCTGCTCGTCGGCCCGACCGGGAGCGGTAAGACTGCCATAGCAATGGGAATAGCCAGGGAGCTCGGTGAAGACGTCCCCTTCGTCCAGATAGCCGGGAGCGAGATTTATTCCGCCGAGGTCAACAAGACGGAGTTCCTGAAGCAGGCCATGAGGAGGGCGATAGGCGTCAGGATAAGCGAGGAGAGGAAGGTCTACGAGGGTGAGGTCGCCAAGATTGAAATCAAGCGCACGAGGCACCCCTTCAACCCCTACGTTGAGGTTCCCGAGAGCGTCATCATAACCCTCCGGACAAAGGACGACGAGAAGACCGTCAGGGCCGGCAGGGAGATAGCCTACCAGCTCATGGAGATGGGAGTTGAGGAGGGCGACGTCATACAGATCGACGCCGAGACGGGCAGGGTCTCAAAGATAGGAACCACGAAAGAGGAAGAGGGGCTGTTCTTCAAGCGCAAGGTGAACCTCCCAAACGGCCCGGTTCTCAAGATAAAGGAGTTCACATATACCGTCACGCTCCACGACCTCGATGTGGCCAACGCCCGCGGAAACATCTTCGGCCTGCTGTTCAGCACCGGGGCGGAGATAAGCGACGACGTCAGGAGGCGCGTTGATGAGACCGTCAAGAGCTGGGTCGAGGAGGGAAGGGCCGCCCTCGTCCCAGGGGTGCTCTTCATAGACGAAGTCCACATGCTCGACATCGAGGCCTTCTCGTTCTTAGCCAGGGCAATGGAAAGCGAGCTTGCGCCGATCCTTATCCTGGCCACCAACAGGGGAAGGACAAGGATAAGGGGCACCGACATAGAGGCACCGCACGGCATACCGATTGACATGCTCGACAGGCTCCTCATAATCAACACCGAGCCTTACAGGAAAGAGGAAATCAGGGAGATAGTGAAGATAAGGGCCAGGGAGGAAAAAATCGAGGTCAGCGGGGAGGCTGTAGAATACCTCGCCGAGCTTGGAGAGAAGACGAGCCTGCGCTACGCCGTCCAGCTCCTCGCACCCGCGAGCGTCCTGGCGAAGGGCGGACGGGTCGAGAGGAAGCACGTTGAGAAGGCAAAGGAGTACTTCGCCGACCTCAAGAGGAGCATCGAGTTCGTGGAGAAGCTTGAGGGCATGCTGAGCTGATTTCTCCCGCTTCTCGGTTTCCATAACACTTTTAAGCTTTTAGTTCTTTAACACTTTTGGTGGGAATATGCGCAAGACCAACGCCCTTCTTCTCCTGCTGGTTCTCCTAGGGGCCATAGTTAGTGGGTGCATGTCTTCAGACTCAGCAAGGACGAAGGTCATGGTCAGGGCGCCCGGCGACTACGTCTTCACAGTCCTGTGCAACGGCACGGAGGTCTCTTCAGGCGGGCTGGAGGTGAGTGAATGAGGAGGCTGTTCTACGCTCTCCCGTTTCTCATCTTCGGGTTCTGTGCTTTGATGATTGAGCCAACGATTTCCCGGCTAATCGTTGTCGGGCTGGCCTGGTTGACCTTTCTCATCGAGTACCGCTACGGGGGAGAAAGCAGAGAAGGGGAAGAGCTGGTCGCGCTCGGCGTCTCAACGGCGGTCGTCCTGATGCCCCTTCACAGGGCAGTCTCGTTAATACTGGCAGTCTCAATGTTTGTGCTCGAACTGGCGGCGCTGTTCATAAAATTCAAGCTGAAGGGCTAACCGCCCATTATCTCCATCAGCTTCCGGGACAGCTCAAGGTGGAATCTGAACT